>NZ_JBEZLM010000008.1:0-204920 GCF_040652095.1 Streptomyces sp. NPDC048290 | reverse complement strand
CACCCACGAAGCGCCCCACCCGGGAAGCCACCCACACAGACAACCCGCCACCCCAGAAACCGCCCACACAGCAGACGCCCAACCTGGAATCGCCCACCCAGGCAGCGCTCACCCCGGAAAGCGACCCGCTCGCTCCACGCTCCAAGGGGCCATCCCCTCACCCCCCAAAAGCCGCCCACCCAAGAAGCGCCCATCCCGAAAAGCGCCCCGCTCGCCCCCCACCAAGGCGCTCCCCCTCACCCCCAGAAAGCCCCCCGAAAAGCACCCCACCCGCAAATCCGCTCACCCGGAATGCCGCTCATCCGAATACCGACCCGCCCGGCAAAACGCCCGCCCGCATCCCCCGGCCCCACCCCCGCAACATCCCCCACACCCCCCGGACACCTCCACGTACCGCAACTCAACCCGCGTAAAAGGGGCGGGGCCCCGGAAAGAATCCGGAGCCCCGCCCCTTCATGAACGGTGAACGCTGCCGACTGCTACGCCGTACTACCGCTCGTACACCCGCCGCGCCCTCAGTTGTCGTCCTCGTCGATCAGGAATCCGCGCATCGGCGACGGGGCCTGACCCATCGGGGACGGAGCCTGCGGACGGACCGGAGCCATCGGCTGGGTCATCGCCGGAGACATCTGCTGCTGACCGCCGTAGGACGGGGCGGCCGGGCTCGGCGCACCACCCATCGGACCGCCCATCGACGGGTTGCCGCCGTAGGACGGGGCGCTCGCGCCGGCCGGGGCCATGGAGGGCGCCGGGGACGGCGGGAGCGACGCGGTCGCCGGGGTGCGCGGCGGGGCGAGCGAGTCGTCCGCCTGGGTCTCCAGCTGGCGCAGCTGGGACTCCAGGTAGGACTTCAGCCGCGTCCGGTACTCGCGCTCGAAGCCGCGCAGGTCCTCGACCTTGCGCTCCAGGGTCGCGCGGGCGGACTCCAGGGAGCCCATGGCGACACGGTGCTTCTCCTGGGCGTCCCGCTCCAGGGCGTCGGCCTTGGCGCGGGCGTCGCGCTCCAGGCCCTCGGCACGCGAACGCGCCTCGCCGACGATCTTGTTGGCTTCGGAACGGGCCTCGGCGATCGCCTGGTCGGCGGTCTGCTGGGCCAGCGAGAGGACACGGGCGGCGCTGTCGCCACCGGGTCCCTGACCGGGCATTCCGGGGCCGCCCATCGGACCGCCCATGGGGCCGCCCATCTGGCCCTGCATCGGCCCCTGACCCATCTGGCCCTGCATCTGGCCCTGCATCGGACCCTGGCCCATCGGTCCCTGGCCCATCGGACCCGGACCCATCTGGCCGGGACCCTGCGGGCCCTGTCCGCCGGGCCCGGCGGGCAGTTGCGGGGCACCGCTCGGCAGCTGGGGCGGGCCACCCATGGGGCCACCCATCTGCTGCTGCGGCGGGCCCGATATGCCGGCGGGCACCGGACCGCCGGGTCCGCGCATACCCTGCTGCGGCATCCCCTGCGGAGGCATTCCGCCCTGCTGGGGCATCCCCTGCGGGGGCATGCCCTGCTGCGGCATCCCGCCCTGCTGCATTCCACCTTGCTGCATGCCGCCCTGCTGCATGCCGCCCTGCTGCATGCCGCCCTGCTGCATCCCACCCTGCTGGGGCATACCGCCCTGCTGGTCCTGGGGCTCCGGGGGCTTGCGCATGTTCTGCTGGTTCTGCGCGGCGGCGCGGGTGGCCGCGGCCAGCTTGGCGCGCAGATCCTCGTTCTCGCGGAGCAGCCGGGTCAGTTCGGCTTCGACCTCATCGAGGAAGGCATCGACCTCGTCCTCGTCATAGCCTTCTCGGAGGCGGACGGTCGTGAACTGCTTGTTCCGCACGTCCTCGGGGGTCAACGGCATCTCTTCACCTCAACGTAGTCGTCGGCAGTCGGCAAGACGGTAGTTCACATCGCTCCCAGCCGGTTCACGATCCAGATCAGCATGTAGACGATGATCATCAGTACGAAGAAGGACAGATCGAGCGCCACGCCCCCGAGACGCAGTGGCGGAATGAACCGCCGCAGAAGCTTGAGCGGTGGATCGGTGACAGTGTAGGTGGCCTCCAGAAGCACCACCATCGCCTTGCCGGGTTGCCATGAGCGGGCGAACTGGAACACGTAGTCCATGACCAGCCGGAAGATCAGCACGATGAAAAACACCATCAGCGCGATGTAGATGACATCCAGGACCACGCCCATGTTCGGTGCTTCCCTCTCCCCGGTCCGTGCTCTTTTTTACCGCTGTTCTGGTTCGTACGTCTCAGCTCTGGTTGAAGAACCCGCCCTCTGCGATGCGGGCCTTGTCCTCCGCCGTGACATCGACGTTAGCAGGCGACAACAGGAACACCTTCTGCGTCACCCGCTCGATGCTGCCGTGAAGACCAAACACCAAACCGGCCGCAAAGTCGACAAGTCGCTTGGCGTCTGTGTCATCCATCTCAGTCAGATTCATGATCACCGGGGTGCCCTCGCGGAAGTGTTCCCCGATGGTACGGGCCTCGTTGTAGGTCCGCGGGTGAAGTGTGGTGATCCGGTACGGCTCTCGTTCGGACACGACCTTGGGCATGATCACCGGTGCGTTCTTCTCCAGGGACTGGCGTTCTTGTGTGATGGATGCCACGGGCGCGATACGCGCCGGACGTCCGGATTCCGCGGCGAGCGAAGCGGATCGGGCCACCGGCTCGCGAGGCGCGGGGGGTTGAACGATTCGCACCTCTTCGTCCCTTTGGGATTGATGTGCCGCATGGGACTGATGAGACGGTTCATGCCGTCGATGGTCCCGCTCCGGCTCCGGGTCGAGTTCGGGCTCGAAATCGTCGTCGGGGTCGAAGCCCCGGCCGTCGTACCCGTCGTCCTCCACGAGGCCGAGGTAGACCGCCATCTTGCGCATCGCGCCGGCCATGCTCTGAGTCCTCCGCTCTGTGGTGGATCGACTGACGACTGCCAAGTGCCCGCGATCCACGAGGTCGTTGCGCCCGCCTTTCGGCGGTATTGACCATATTTTCTGCTGTGGTCCGACTTCTTGGCGACGTTACCCGAGCCTGGGGCGGACTCCGAGTACCGCCGTACCGACGCGCACATGTGTCGCCCCGGCCGCCACGGCCTGCTCAAGGTCCGCACTCATCCCTGCCGAGACCATGTTCGCAGTCGGATGGGTCCGGCGCAGGTCGGTCGACAAATCCATCAACCGGCCGAACGCCGCCTGTTGCCGCCCGGCGAACTCACCGGTGAGCGGGGCGACGGTCATCAGTCCGTCGAGCCGCAGCCCCGGCGACCCCGCGACGAGATCGGCCAACTCTTCGATTCCCCCCGGCGCCACGCCACCGCGCTCGCCCCGCCCGTCGGCCCCCGCGTCGAGGGCCACCTGGAGCAGGCACCCCACCTCACGCCCGGCCCGTACCGCCTCCCGGGACAGGGCGGTGACCAGCCGGGCCCGGTCGACGGACTGCACGAGGTCGGCGTAACCGACCACGGACCGTACCTTGTTGGTCTGTAGCTGACCGACGAAGTGCCAGGTCAGGGGCAGGTCGGTGGTTGCGGCGGCCTTGGGGGCGGCGTCCTGGTCGCGGTTCTCGGCGACATCGCGCACACCGAGTTCCGACAAGATCCGCACATCGCTCGCCGGATAGGTCTTGGTGACCACGATGAGGGTCACTTCGTCCCTCGCCCGGCCCGCCGCGGCACACGCGGCGGCGATGCGCTCCTGCACACCCGCCAGATTCGCGGCGAGTTCGTCCCTACGGTCCGTCATGTCCTACCGGTCCAGCCAGACATAGGCCGCGAGCCGGCCCGTGGTCCGGTCGCGGCGGTACGAGAAGTGGTCGTGCGACTCCCGGGTGCACACCGGCGACCGCTCCAGATCGCGCACCCCGGAGCGGGCGAGCTGGGCGTGCACTCCGGCGGCGACATCGACGGCCGGAGTGCCCCAGCCGGTGACCGCGTACGCCGCGGGTTCCACGGCGGCGACCTCGGTGCGCATCGACTCGGGCACCTCGTAGCAGCGCCCGCACACGGCGGGTCCGGTGCGGGCGACGATCCGGGCGGGATCGGCGCCGCGTTCGGTCATCGCGCGTAGCGTGGCGGGGACGATCCCGGCGACCAGCCCCGGGCGTCCGGCGTGCGCGGCGGCGGCGATCCCGGCGACCGGGTCGGCCAGCAGCACGGGAACGCAGTCGGCGGTCAGCACCGCGAGGGCGAGACCGCGTTCGGTGGTGACGAGGGCGTCGACCTCGGGGACCGGGCGCTCGCCCCAGGGGCCGTCGACCTCGGCGACCTCGGCGCCGTGCACCTGGTTCATCCAGACCACCCGGCCGGGGTCGACGCCCAGCGACGTGGCGGCCAGTTCCCGGTTGGCGGTGACCGCCGCCGGGTCGTCGCCGACCGCGCCGCCGAGGTTCAGCTCCTCATACGGAGCGGCGCTCACCCCGCCCCACCGGTCGGTGAAGGCGAAGTGCGCGCCGCTCACGCTCGTCTGCCGTCCTATCACTTCAGGAAGTCCGGCACGTCCAGCTCGATCTCCTCGGCCGCGCTGGAGTAGCTGCGGGAGGGCGGGACCGGCGGGGCGGAGTGGTCGGCGACCGGCTCCGGCGCGGGCTCCGGCTCCTCCTTGGGCTTGACGCTGCCGAGCGAGCCGAAGGAGGGACGGCTGTCGGACTGCCGTACGGGGGTGGGCTCGTCGCGCTTGGCGGAGGCCGAGCCCAGGACGTTGTCCCGCTTGGCGGGGGGCTGGCCGCCGTCGAAGCCGGCGGCGATCACGGTGACCCGGACCTCGTCGCCGAGGGCGTCGTCGATGACCGCGCCGAAGATGATGTTGGCCTCGGGGTGGGCGGCCTCGCTGACCAGTTGGGCGGCCTCGTTGATCTCGAAGAGGCCGAGGTCGGAGCCGCCGGAGATGGAGAGCAGCACCCCGCGGGCGCCGTCGATGGAGGCTTCCAGCAGGGGCGAGGAGATGGCCATCTCGGCGGCGGCCACCGCGCGGTCGTCGCCGCGGGCCGAGCCGATGCCCATCAGGGCCGAACCCGCCTCGGACATGACCGACTTCACGTCGGCGAAGTCGAGGTTAATCAGACCCGGTGTGGTGATCAGATCGGTGATGCCCTGGACACCGGAGAGCAGGACCTGGTCGGCCGACTTGAAGGCGTCCAGGACGGAGACCTGGCGGTCCGAGATGGACAGCAGCCGGTCGTTGGGGATGACGATGAGGGTGTCGACCTCTTCGCGGAGTTCCGCGATGCCGTCCTCGGCCTGGTTGGCCCGGCGGCGGCCCTCGAAGGTGAACGGGCGGGTGACCACGCCGATGGTCAGGGCGCCCAGCGAGCGGGCGATGTTGGCCACGACGGGGGCGCCGCCGGTGCCGGTGCCGCCGCCCTCACCGGCCGTCACGAAGACCATGTCGGCCCCCTTGAGGACCTCCTCGATCTCCTCGCGGTGGTCCTCGGCGGCCTTGCGGCCGACGGCCGGGTTGGCTCCGGCGCCGAGTCCGCGGGTCAGCTCACGGCCGACATCGAGCTTGACGTCGGCGTCGCTCATCAACAGCGCCTGGGCGTCGGTGTTGATGGCGATGAACTCGACGCCCTTGAGACCGACCTCGATCATCCGGTTGATGGCATTGACACCACCGCCGCCGACACCGATGACTTTGATGACTGCGAGGTAGTTCTGCGGTGCTGCCACGTCGAAGGCCTCTCGCCTCGATTACGTGTCGCCGTGTCGCGGTCTGCGCGCTCCGGCGACTGATGCCGAATGGGACGGTCCGTTTTCGCCGACCCAAACCCTAACCCTGAAGTTTAGGGTTACCAGTATGTCTGTTCCCTGAAGTCTTCTGAACAGGACAGTAAGTCGACAAGTGGCGCCCGTTCAACGAACACGCCGAACCTCCCGTTTTTCTTTTCACCCTATGTGATCAGCCGTAGCGCTGCCCAACCAGGGTGCTGAACTGCACGGATGTGCGTCAACTCGCTGAAGCGGCAGGGGCCGTGGGAACGCTGACGTCGAAGTGCCGGGCATCCGGCTCGGCTTTCATCAGAGCCGTGAGCGTACGGGACTTCGCGGGCGCCTTCTCGGCACTTCCCCAGGCGATCGTGCGACGGTCGGTCAGTTCCAGCGAGATGTCGTCGTAGGAACGGACCTTGACCACCCGGGTGGCCCGCTGGACGGCCGGCGGGACGGAGCCGGCCACCCGGACCGCCTCACGCATCAGCCGGGCCTCGTCGAAGCGGCGCAGACTGGCCGCCGCCGAACCGCTCCGCGAGACGGTCAACTCCAGCAGCGGAACACCCTTCGGCGCCTTCGAAACCGTGGCGAACCGGACACCGTCCTTGTCCACCTCGGTGAACGTGCCGCCCTTCTGGATCAGCAGTACGGCGGTGCGCTCGGTCACCTTCAGCGAGATGCCGTGCGGCCAGGAACGGGCCACGTCCACCGTGTCGATGCGGGGCAGTTGCGCGGCGAGCCGGGCCGCGATGGCATCGGTGTCGACGGAGACCAGCGGCGCCCCGAGCGGCACCCCGGCCGCCCCGGTGACCTGTTCGGGGGTCAGTTCCCGGGTCCCGGACACGGACACCCGCTCCACGCGGGCCCACTGGGACCCGTACAGCACCCACGCGCCGCCCCCGGCGAGCAGTGCGAGGGCGACGGCGAGAATGATGATCGTACGAAGCCGGGGTGTGCGCAGTCGGCGGGGCGGGGGCGGGCCGGACGACTCCTGCTGGCGTCGCCCGCGCTCGGCGGTCGTCGTTCCGGCCACGCTTCCTGCCTTTCGCCCTACTCGGGCCTGCTAGCGGTGCGCACGGGCGGCGATCGCCTCGTACACCATGCCGACCAGGAGGTCGTCGGCGTCCCGGCGGCCGAACTCGCCGGCGGCGCGGGACATCTCGTACAGCCGGTGCGGGTCGGCGAGTACGGGCAGGACGTTCTCCCGGACCCATTCCGGGGTCAGTTCCGCGTCGTCGACCAGCAGGCCGCCGCCGGCCTTGACCACCGGCTGGGCGTTCAGCCGCTGCTCGCCGTTGCCGATGGGCAGCGGGACATAGGCGGCCGGGAGCCCGACGGCGGAGAGTTCGGCGACGGTCATCGCGCCCGCGCGGCAGAGCATCATGTCGGCCGCCGCGTACGCGAGGTCCATCCGGTCCACGTAACTTACCGGGATGTACGGGGGCATTCCCGGCATCTGCTGGACCTGCGGCAGTTCGTTCTTGGGGCCGACCGCGTGCAGGATCTGGATTCCGGCCTGCTGGAGCCAGGGGGCAACCTGCTGGACCACCTCGTTGAGGCGGCGGGCGCCCTGGGAGCCGCCGGAGACCAGCAGGGTGGGCAGATTGGGGTCGAGGCCGAACAGCGCGCGGGCCTCCGGGCGGGCCGCGGCCCGGTCCAGGGTGGCGATCGAGCGGCGCAGCGGGATGCCGATGTAGCGGGCGCCGCGCAGCTTGCTGTCCGGGGTGGAGACGGCGACCTGGGCCGCGTACCGCGAGCCGATCTTGTTGGCCAGGCCGGGGCGGGCGTTGGCCTCGTGGATGACGATCGGGACGCCGAGGCGCTTGGCGGCGAGATAGCCGGGCAGCGCCACATAGCCGCCGAAGCCGACGACCGCGTCGGCCTTGGTGCGCTCCAGGATCTGCTCGGCGGCCTTGATCGTGCCCCGCAGCCGGCCCGGGACGGTGATCAGCTCGGGTGTCGGCTTGCGCGGCAGCGGCACCGCCGGGATCAGGGCCAGCTCATAGCCGCGCTGCGGGACGAGCTGGGTCTCCAGGCCGCGTTCCGTGCCCAGGGCCGTGATGCCCGTGGTGGGGTCCTGCCTGCGCAGGGCGTCCGCGAGGGCGAGCGCGGGCTCGATGTGGCCGGCGGTCCCCCCACCGGCGAGTACGACATGCACCGAAATTCACCGCTCTCCGGACGTACGCGCCGCCGAGGCACGCCGTCGCATCGTGTTCCATCTCCGAGGCCCCCGCTCCAGCATGACGCCTCCCGCCCGCTTTCTACCAAAGCGGGGTTGCCGCATGGCAAGCGCCGCCCGCGCACCGGGCTCCTCGCGCGCGAACGCGATCAGCAGCCCGATGGCGGTCATGGTCGACAGCAGGGCGGACCCACCGTAGGAGAACAGCGGAAGGGGGACACCGGCGATCGGCAGCAGACCGAGCACCGCACCCATGTTGATCACGGCCTGGGCCGTGATCCAGGTGGTCACGCCTCCCGCGGCATACCTGACGAAGGGGTCCTCCGTGCGGCCGGCCACGCGGATGCCCGCATAGCCTAGAGCGGCGAACAGCGCGAGCACCGACAGCGTCCCCGCCAGGCCCAGTTCCTCACCGGCGACAGCGAAGATGAAGTCGGTGTGCGCCTCGGGAAGTTGCCCCCATTTTTCCACACTGGCCCCGAGGCCCGACCCGAAGAGCCCGCCGGAGGCCAGCGCGTAGATGCCGTGCACGGCCTGCCAGCAGCTGTCGCCGGGGCCGGGCTCGGTGGCGCCGATACAGGCCAGCCGGGCCATCCGGTTGGGGCTGGTCCTGATCAGGACGAAGCCGATCAGCGCGGCCACCGACAGCACCCCGACGAACAGCCTGGTCGGGGCGCCGGCCAGCCAGAACAGACCGAACAGGATCGCCGAGAGGATGATCGCGGTGCCCATGTCACCGCCCAGCATGATCAGCCCGAGCAGCATCAAGGCCACCGGGACCAGCGGCACCAGCATGTGCTTCCACTGGGCGAGCAGCTTCTTGTCCTGCTTGCGGGCCAGCAGGTCCGCGCCCCACAGCACCAGCGCCAGCTTGCCGAACTCGCTGGGCTGGATCTGGAAGGAGCCGCCGAGGGCGATCCAGTTCTGGTTGCCGTTGACCGCGACCCCTATCCCGGGCACCTGGACCAGCGCCATCAGGAAGACGGCCCCGGCGAGGATCGGATAGGCGAGCGCCCGGTGCAGCTTCACCGGCATCCGGGAGGCCGCGAACAGCAGGACCCCGCCGATGGCCGCGGCGAGCAACTGCTTGCGGAAGAAGTAGGAGCCGGGCAGCGACATCTGGAGCGCGGTGATCTGGGAGGCCGAGTAGACCATCACCAGACCCAGCACGATGATCAGCAGCGAGCCGCCCATGATCAGGTAGTACGCGGTCAGCGGCCGGTCCCAGGCGCGGCGCGCCCGGAGGTACAGCCGGCGTACCGGGTGGTCGCGGGGCACCCGCGGGGGCGAGGGCCGTCCGGCGGCCCGCTGCACCGGAGGACGACTAGTACGGCTACCGGACATGACCGGTTCCTCCCGACCTCAGCCACATGCGCGTCACCCCGTGCCTCCCAGGGTCCCGACGCGGGGTCCCGAAGCATCCCGCGGGGCCGGAACCCGCCCTCAGGCGCCTGCGCCGAGTCCGCGGACGGCCGCCGCGAACGCGTCACCGCGCTGGTTGTAGTTGGTGAACATGTCCATGGAGGCGCAGGCCGGGGCCAGCAGCACCGTGTCGCCGGGCCGAGCCAGCCGCTTCGCCTCCGTCACCGCCTGGAGCATCGCCCCAGTGTCGGTCCGGTCGAGGTCGACGACGGGTACTTCCGGCGCGTGTCGCGCAAGGGCGTCCCGGATCAGGGCACGGTCGGCGCCGATCAGCACGACGGCCCGCAGCCGGGCGGCGGAACGGGCGACGAGTTCGTCGAAGGTGGCGCCCTTCGCCAGACCGCCCGCGATCCATACGATCGGATCGTATGCCGCCAAGGAGGCTTCGGCGGCGTGGGTGTTGGTGGCCTTGGAGTCGTCCACATAGGAGACGCCCTCCATGTCGGCCACGTGCTCGATGCGGTGCGGGTCGGGGGCGAACGCCCGCAGCCCGTCCCGTACGGCCGTCGGCGGGACGCCGTAGGCGCGGGCCAGGGCCGCCGCGGCGAGGGCGTTGGCGATGTTGTGCGGGGCGGGCGGGGTGACGTCGGCGACCTCGGCCAGCTCCTGGGCGTTGCGCTGCCGGTCCGTGACGAACGCCCGGTCGACCAGGAGGCCGTCCACGACGCCGAGTTGGGAGGGGGCGGGGGCGCCCAGGGTGAAGCCGACGGCCCGGCAGCCCTCCTCGACGTCCGCCGCGCGCACCAGGTCCTCGGTGGCCTTGTCGGCCGCGTTGTAGACACAGGCGACGCGGTTGCCCTCGTAGATCCGGCCCTTGTCGTGGGCGTACGCCTCCATGGAGCCGTGCCAGTCGAGGTGGTCGGGGGCGAGGTTGAGGACGGCGGCGGAGTGGGCGCGCAGCGAGGGCGCCCAGTGCAGCTGGTAGCTGGACAGCTCGACGGCCAGGACGTCGTAGGGCTCCTCGGCGAGGACCGCGTCCAGCAGGGAGACACCGATGTTGCCGACGGCGGCGGTGCGCAGCCCCGCCGCCGTGAGGATCGAGGCGAGCATCCGTACGGTGGTGGTCTTGCCGTTGGTGCCGGTGACGGCGAGCCAGGGGGCGGCGCCGGGGCCGCGCAGCCGCCAGGCGAGTTCGACGTCGCCCCAGATGGGGACGCCCGCCTCGGCCGCGGCGGCGAACAGCGGTTTGCGGGGCTGCCAGCCGGGCGCGGTGACGATCAGCTCGGTGCCCTCGGGCAGGGTGGCGCCGTCGCCGAGGCGGACGGTGACGCCCAGGTCGGCCAGTTCGGCGGCCTGGGCGCGGGCGCGCTCGTCGTCGCCGTCGTTGACGACGGTCACCCGCGCGCCGAGCCCGGCGAGCACCTTGGCCGCCGGGACGCCGGAGACGCCGAGGCCGGCCACGGTGACGTGCTTGCCCTGGAACTGCCCGCCCTGGGACGGGGACACCGAGGAGGTCACTTGTCCGCTGCCCATCCCGCGTAGAAGAGGCCCAGTCCGACGATCACACAGATGCCCTGGATGATCCAGAAGCGGACCACCACAAGGACTTCGGACCAGCCTTTGAGTTCGAAGTGATGCTGGAGTGGCGCCATCCGGAAGACACGTTTGCCGGTCATCCGGAACGAGCCGACCTGGATGACCACCGACATGGTGATGAGGACGAACAGGCCGCCCAGGATGGCGAGCAGCAGTTCGGTGCGGGAGCAGATGGCGAGACCGGCGAGGACACCGCCGAGCGCCAGCGAACCGGTGTCGCCCATGAAGATCTTGGCCGGTGAGGTGTTCCACCACAGGAAGCCGAGGCAGGAGCCCATTAGCGCGGCGGAGACCACGGCGAGGTCGAGCGGGTCGCGCACCTCGTAGCAGGCGCCCGGGTTGGTGAGGGTGCGGGCGTTGGCGCAGGACTCCTGGAACTGCCAGACCCCGATGAACGTGTACGCGCCGAAGACCAGGACCGAGGCGCCGGTGGCCAGGCCGTCCAGACCGTCCGTCAGATTCACGCCGTTGGACATGGCGAGGATCATGAACAGCGCCCACACCACGAACAGCACCGGGCCGATCGTCCAGCCGAAGTCGGTGATGAACGACAGCTTGGTGGAGGCGGGGGCGTTGCCGCGGCTGTCGGCGAACTGGAGCGCCAGCACCGCGAAGGCGATGCCGACGATCAGCTGCCCGGCCATCTTCGCCTTGGCCCGCAGACCCAGCGAACGCCGCTTGACGATCTTGATGTAGTCGTCCAGGAAGCCGACCAGGCCCATGCCGACCATCAGGCCGAGCACCAGCAGACCCGAGTAGGTCGGCGCCGCGTTCACCTCCGGGTCGGTCCAGACCGTGACGACCTTGGCCAGGAAGTAGGCGGCGACCGTGGCGAAGATGAACGCGATACCGCCCATCGTCGGCGTACCGCGCTTGCTGGCGTGCTCGCGCGGGCCGTCGTCGCGGATGTACTGGCCGTAGCCCTTGCGGGCGAGGAGCTTGATCAGCAGCGGGGTGCCGATCAGCGTGAGGAAGAGACCAATGACTCCTGCGAACAGGATCTGCTTCATCATCGGGCGGCAACCTCACCCTCGGCACCCGTGGCGAGCAGCGCCGCGGCGACGCTCTCCAGGCCGACCGATCGGGACGCCTTCACGAGGACGACGTCCCCCGGGCGCACCTCGCTGCGCAACAGGTCGACCGCCGCCTGTGCGTCGGACACGTGCACCGACTCCTCACCCCACGAACCCTCGTTATATGCGCCCAGTTGCAGCCAGGCGGCTTCCCTGCCGCCGACCGCGACGAGCTTGCTGACGTTGAGCCGGACGGCGAGCCGCCCGACCGCGTCGTGCTCGGCGAGCGCCTCGTCCCCCAGTTCGGCCATCGGGCCGAGCACCGCCCACGTACGACGTCCCTTGCCCATGGCCACGAGCGCGCGCAGGGCCGCTCGCATGGACTCGGGGTTCGCGTTGTAGGCGTCGTTGACGACCGTGACGCCGTCCGGGCGCTCGGTGACCTCCATCCGCCAGCGGGAGAGGGAGTCCGCCTCGGAGAGCGCGAGGGCGATCTCGGGTGCGGACATGCCCAGCTCATGGGCGACGGCGGCGGCGGCGAGCGCGTTCGACACGTGGTGCTCACCGTACAGGCGCATGGTCACATCGCTGCACCCGGAGGGTGTGTGAAGGGTGAAGGCGGGCCGCCCGCTGTCCGTGAGTCGTACGTTCTCGGCCCGTACGTCCGCTTCGTCGGCCTCCCCGAACAGGAGCACCTTGGCCTGGGTGCGGGCGGCCATGGCGCGGACGAGGGGGTCGTCGGCGTTGAGGACCGCCGTGCCGCCCTCCTCGGCCGGGGGCAGTGCCTCGACCAGCTCGCCCTTGGCCACGGCGATCTGCTCCCGGCCGCCGAACTCGCCGATGTGGGCGGTCCCGACGTTCAGCACCAGACCGATCCGAGGGGGCGTCAGACCGGTGAGGTAGCGGATGTGGCCGATGCCCCGGGCGCCCATCTCCAGCACCAGGAAACGGGTCTCCTCGGTGGCGGTGAGCGCGGTCAGCGGCAGCCCGATCTCGTTGTTGAGGGAGCCCGGCGTCCAGACCGTCGGCGCGGCGCGCTGGAGGACCTGGGCGATCAGGTCCTTGGTGCTGGTCTTGCCCGCCGAGCCGGTGAGGGCGACGAGGGTGGCGCCGAGCCGGGCGACGACATGCCGGGCGAGGGCGCCCAGCGCGGCCTGTACGTCGTCGACGACGATGGCGGGCACCCCGACCGGGCGGGCGGCCAGGACGGCGACCGCTCCGGCCGCCACCACCTGGTCCGCGAAGTCGTGTCCGTCGACGCGTTCGCCGGCGAAGGCGACGAACAGGCTGCCGGGCACCGCCTCACGGGAGTCCCGGACCACCGGCCCGGTGACCTGGACCGACGGATCCGGTATGTCGTACGTCTGCCCGCCGACGACTGCTGCGATCTCGGCGAGGGAGAGGGCGATCACAAGTTCATCCCTGGGTCGTGTGGATTCTCATCCCCGGGTCTTCTGGTTTCTCATCCCTGGGTCTTCCGGATGGCCTCGCGCAGCACCAGCCGGTCGTCGAAGGGGCGTACCACCCCGGCGATGTCCTGGCCCTGCTCATGGCCCTTGCCCGCGACCAGCACGGTGTCCCCGGGCCGGGCGCGGCCCACGGCGGCGGCGACGGCGGCGGCGCGGTCCTCGAACAGCAGCACCTCGCCCCGCTCGTGCGCGGGCACCGAGGCGGCCCCTTCGAGCATGGTCGCGAGGATCGCCAGGGGGTCCTCGGAACGGGGGTTGTCGGAGGTCAGTACGGCGGTGTCGGCGAGCCGGGCCGCGGCGGCGCCCATGGGGGCCCGCTTGGTGGTGTCCCGGTCGCCGCCGCAGCCGAGCACGATGTGCAGCCGGCCCTTGGTGACCTTGCGCAGCGACTTCAGCACCGACTCGACGGCGTCCGTCTTGTGCGCGTAGTCGACCACCGCGAGGTAGTCCTGGCCCTCGTCCACCCGCTCCAGACGGCCCGGCACGCCCGGTACGGCGGCGATGCCGTCGGCGGCCGTCTGCGGGTCGATCCCGGCCGCGGCCAGGGCGACCAGCGCGGCGAGGGTGTTGGCCACGTTGAACGGGCCGGGCAGCGGCGATCTGGCGGAGATCCTGAGCCCGCCGGGGCCGACCGCGGTGAACGGCGAGTCCAGCGGGCCCACCGACACGTTCTCGGCCCGCCAGTCGGCGTCCGGGTGGCCCTCGGCGGAGAAGGTGACGACGGGGACGCCGGCCTCCGACACGAGCCTGCGGCCGTACGCGTCGTCCAGGTTGACCACCCCGAGCCTGCTGCGGCGCGGGGTGAACAGCTCCGCCTTGGCCTGGAAGTAGTCCTCCATGCCGGAGTGGAACTCCATGTGCTCCGGGCTGAGGTTGGTGAAGACCGCCACGTCGAAGACACAGCCGTCGACCCGGCCGAGGACCAGGGCGTGGCTGGAGACCTCCATGGCGACCGCCTCGGTGCCGCGCTCGCGCATGACGGCGAACAGGGCCTGGAGGTCGGTGGCTTCGGGGGTGGTCCGCTCCGACTTGAGGCGTTCGTCGCCGATCCGGGTCTCGACCGTGCCGATCAGGCCGGTCGTACGGACCGTGCGCAGCCCGCCCTCGACCAGATAGGCCGTGGTGGTCTTGCCGGAGGTGCCGGTGATGCCGATCTGGAGCAGATCGCGGCCCGGGTGACCGTAGATGGTGGCGGCCAGTTCGCCCATCACGGCGGCGGGCTGGTCGACCACCAGGACCGGCAGTCCGGTCGCGGTGGCGCGCTCGGCGCCGGCCGGGTCGGTGAGCACCGCGACCGCGCCGAGACCGGCGGCCTGGGTGACGAAGTCGGCGCCGTGCACCCGGGCGCCGGGGCGGGCGACGTAGAGGTCGCCGGGGCGGACGGCGCCCGAGACATGGGTGATGCCGGTGATCTCCGCGGTGTGCGGTCCGGCGGCCCCGGGTGCGGTGACACCGAGCTGGGCGGCGAGTTCCGCGAGGGGTGTGGCGGAGACCCGGACCGGTCGGGGCGGCCCCGGAGGTGTCGCGGGTTGGCCCTTCTGGGTGGTTTGGGACTGATCAGCGTGTGGCACGGCGGTGAGCGTACCGGGCGTACCCGGCTGGGGGCGAAGCGAGGGGCCGGGGGGCCCGGGGGGCGGGTGCTGGTTCCCGGGGTCCGGGGTGATCGTTGTCACGAGGTGGTTCCTGGTGGTTCCGGTGGCGCGGGTGCTCCGCCGTGGCGGGTGTACGAGGGGGTTCCTGGGTTCCTGGGTTCCTGGGTTCCGGGGTTCCTGGGTTCCTGGGTTCCGGTGACGCGAGTGCTTCGGGGTGCTGCGGGATACTGCGAGGGTGCGAGGTCGTTGCTGGTGGCTCTGGTGACGCGGGTGCTGCGGGGGTGCTCGGCGGGTGGTGGCGCTGTGCCGTGGTGGAGGCGGTCAGGGACTGAAGGTGACGGGCAGTCTCGGCGGGTCGGTTCCGGTCGGCGGCACCTGGAGGGTCTTCAGCGCGAACTCCATGACCTGCTTGTAGACGGGGCCGCAGATCTGGCCGCCGAAGTAGCTGCCCTCGGTGGCGTTCTGGATGGCGCAGTAGACGGTGACCCGGGGCTGGTCGGCGGGGGCGAACCCGGCGAAGGACGAGGTGTAGCCCCGGTACTGGCCGGTGGCCGGATCGACCCGGTTGGCGGTGCCGGTCTTGCCCGCGACGCGGTAGCCGGGAATCCGCGCCTTGGTGCCGGTGCCCTCCTGGTCGTCCACCACGGATTCCAGCATCCGGGCGAGGGTCTTGGCGGTCTTCTCGCTGACGACCCTGCTCTCCGCGGGCTTCTCGGCGGGGGTGAAGCGGCCGTCGGGTCCCTTGGTGCCGCGCACCAGGGTCGGCTCGATACGGACGCCGCCGTTGGCGATGGTCGAGTAGACGGAGGCCGCCTGCATCGCGTTGAGGGACACGCCCTGGCCGAAAGGGATCGTGTACTGCTGCGAGGTGGACCACTGGTCGGGCGGCGCGAGGATGCCCTTGGTCTCGCCGGGGAAGCCGAGCCCGGTGTAGCCGCCGAGGCCGAACTTGCGCAGATAGGAGTAGAGGATCCGGTTGGACTCGGTCTGGTTCTTGCCGAGTTCGCCGGTGGCCAGGATGGTGCCGATGTTGCTGGACTTGGCGAGGACGCCGTTGAGCGTCAGATACCAGGTGGGGTGGTCGATGTCGTCCTTGAAGAGCCGGTCGCCGCGGTGCAGCCGGTTCGGGACGGTGACATGTGTGGCCGGGGTGGCCACGTTCTCCTCCAGGACGGCGGCCATGGACATCACCTTGGCGGTGGAGCCGGGCTCGTAGGCGTCCTGGACGGCCGCGTTGCCGAGGTTGGCGGACTCGGCCTTGGAGAGGTCGTTGGGGTCGAAGCCGGGCGAGTTGGCCATGGCGAGGATCTCGCCGGTCCGGGTGTCCTGGACGATCACATAGCCCCGGTCGGCCTTGGACTCGGCCACCTGTTCGCTGATGGCGTTCTGCGCGGCCCACTGGATGTCCCGGTCGATGGTCAGCTCCACATCGCTGCCGGGCACGGCGGGCGTCTCGGTGGAACCGGCCGTCGGCACCTGGAGCCCGCCGGACTGGGCGTAGCGGATCTTGCCGTCCTCACCGGCCAGGGTGTCGTTCAGCTGCTGCTCGACGCCGCCGCCGCCCTTGCCGTCGGCGTTGACCCAGCCGAGTATCCCGGCGGCGAGATCGGCGTTCGGGTAGACCCGCTTGCTGCTGGCGACGGCGAGGACCCCGGCGAGGACGTTGACGCTGGACTTGTCGGTGTCCGCCTTCGCGGACAGCGCCGACTTCAGGTCCTTGATCTGCTTCCAGACCTGCGGGGTCTGGCGGCTGGCCAGCTTGACGTACCGCAGCTTCTTGTCGGCCGGGCGCAGCAGGCGGGCGATCTCCGCCTGGTCGCGGCCGAGGATGGGCGCGAGCAGCGCGGCGGCCTGCTCGGGCCCGTCGTCGATCTTCAGCTGCTCCCGGGTGAAGAGCGTGGGGTCGGCGGTGATGTCGTACGCGTCGACGCTGGTCGCCAGCTCCACCCCGTTGCGGTCGGTGATCCCGCCGCGCTCGGCGGCCAGCACATAGCCGACATAGCGGTTGGCCTCGGCCTTGGCGGCGTAGGTGCTGGCGTCGACGGCCTGCACCTGGAGCAGCCGCACCACGAAGGCGGACAGGACCAGGGTCAGCGCGACCCCGACCAGCCGCAGCCTCGGGCGGGGGCTGCCCAGCCGGATCGTGCGCGCGGCGGGCGCCGGGCGGGGCGCGGCGGGGCGCCGGGGCGGCCGGGCGCCGGGGCCCGGCCGCTGCCGGCCCACCGGCCGCTCGGGGCGCGCGGGGCCGGGCACGCGCCGGTGCGGCGCTTCCCTGTCGGACACTTCCGTCACCTGCCGGGGGTCGGGGTCGAGGGGGCGGGGGTCGAGGGGGTGGGGGTGGGGGTGGGGGTGGGACTGGAGGTGGGGGTGGCGGCTGCCGGGGCGGCCGGAGGGCTCGTGGCGGGCCGGGGCGAGGGGTTGCGGGCCGGGCTGCGGCTCGCCCGGGGCATGGCCTCGGGGGCGAGCACGAGGGGGGCGCGGGCGGCGGCGGGCTCGACGGACGCGGGCGAGGGAACGCCTCTGACCTTGCCGTCGGGGCCGAGGAAGGCGGGGTCGCCGCCGGGGACCATGCCCAGCTCCCGGGCGCGGCGCAGCAGGGCCTGGGGGGCGGCGTAGGCGTCGATGTCCCGCTGGAGCGCCTGCTGCTCGTCGGTGAGGGCCTTGGTGTCGCGCTGGAGGTCCGCCAGCCGGAAGGAGCCTTCGCTGAGCGCGGAGTTGAGCACGAGCAGCCCGATCAGCCCGCCGCCGAGCAGCACGACGACGAGCAGCACGAAGGGCGTGCGGGCGGCCTGACCCCGCCCGGCCGGGAACAGCCGCGCGAGCCGGGCGGCCCTGCCGCGCAACTCGGGTTTACCGCTCACCGGCGCTCCTCGGGTGGGACGGGGGGACGGACGGGGCGGACGGGGCGACGGGGGGTGTCGGTGGTGGGGCGACGCCGGGGGGCTCCACCGGTGGTGGGGCCACGACGCCGGAGGGCTGCGCCGACCGCGGGTCGACGGTGCCCGGGGGCTGCGCCCGGGGGTGTCCGTGCCTCTTGAACGGCTGAGGGGGCCGGGAGGTGCCCGGGGGCGGCGATGAGGGTGGGAGCGGGGGGCATTTGGGTGAGGTCGGTGGGGTTTGTGGCCGGGGTGGCGGCGGTGTCGAACGGTGTGGTCTGCGTGATCGGCGGCGTCGATGTGATCGGCGGGGGCGGCGTGGTCGACGGCGTCGGCGTCGGCGGCGGCGTGATCGGCATGGCCAGGAGGGCGATCCGCGCGGCGGGGACGGCGAGCATGGCGGTCGGAGTGGTGGGGATGGCGGGGCTTGCGGCGGGGGCGGTGAGGGTCCCCGGCGAGGCGGCGGGCCTGCCCGCCAGGGCGGCGGGACCCGGGACGGGTTCGGTGGGCCTCACGAATCCGGCGGCGGGCACGGGAGTCAGCGTGGCGGGGCCTTCAGCGGGCGTTCCGGCCGGAGTGGCGCGCCTTCCGGGCAAAGGGGCGGGCAATCCGCGTGAGGGGGCGGGCAATCCGGTGGGGGCGGCGGCGCTGTCGACGGAGCCGACACGCCTTCCGGCGGAAGTGCCGCACCGGGCCGCGGCAGCGGCACACCTGGCGGCGGGAGCAGCGCACCTGACGGCGAGAATGGCGGCGCCTCCCGCCGAGGCGGCGCAGCCTCCGGCCGGAGCCGCGGAAGTTCCGGCGGGGACGGCACACCATCGGGCTGAGGCAGGCTGCATTCCGACAAGAAGGGTGGAGCCCCCGGCAGGGACAGCGGAACCCCCGGCAGGGACCGCGGGCCCTCCGACCGGGACCCCGCGCCCACCAGCCGACGCGCACCGCCCCCCGATGACGGCCGGGAGGCTTCCGCAGGAGACGGCCAGTGGGCCGACGAGGACGGCGGGCCGCCCGGCCGGGAGCCCACGGCCTCCGGCGAGGACACCGGTCCCTCCGGGGAACGCCCGGCGTGTCGCGGCGGCCGGGGCGGACGCGGGACCGCGCGGGGTGGGCCAGGTGGCCGCCGTCCTCAGTTCAGGTCCGGCCGCCGTCCCTCGGGCAGGTCCGGCAGCCGTGCCTAGGTCAGGTCCGGTCGCCGTCCCTAGGTCGGGCCCGGTCGCCGCGCCCGGCAGGCAACCCGGTGCCCTCCCCTTCCAGTGGCTCACTCGACGTCCTCCCTGATGCGCTCCGCTCCGCGCAGCCGTGCCGGGGCCGCCCGGCGGTTGGTGGCGACCTCCTCCTCGCTCGGAAGTTCGGCACCGCGCGTGAGCAGCTTGAGCCGGGGCTGGTAGCGCTCGGGGACGACGGGGAGGCCGGGCGGGGCGGTGGAGGCGGCCCCGGCCGCGAGGACCTGCTTGACCAGCCGGTCCTCCAGAGACTGGTACGACAGCACCGCGATGCGTCCGCCCACGGCGAGCGCGGCCACCGCCGCCGGGATCGCCCGCTCCAGGACCGTCAGTTCGCCGTTGACCTCGATCCGCAGGGCCTGGAAGGTGCGCTTGGCGGGGTTGCCGCCGGTGCGCTTGGCGGCCTGCGGGAGGGCGTCACGGATCAGCTCGACCAGCCGCGCGCTGGTGGTGAACGGCTCGCGCTCCCGTTCCCGTACGACCGCCGCGACGATTCGTTTGGCCTGCTTCTCCTCGCCGTAGGCGCGCAGGATGCGGACCAGGTCGCCGGGCGGATAGGTGTTGAGGACCTCGGCGGCGCTCATGCCGGTCGTCTGGTCCATCCGCATGTCCAGGGGCGCGTCCTGGGCGTAGGCGAAACCGCGGTCGGCCTCGTCGAGCTGCATGGACGACACGCCGAGGTCGAACAGGACGCCCTGCACATGTGCGACGCCCAGCCGGTCCAGGACGTCGGGCAGCTCGTCGTAGACCGCGTGCACCAGCGTGGCGCGCTCGCCGTAGGGCGCGAGCCGCTCGCCGGACAGGCGCAGTGCCTCCTTGTCGCGGTCGAGGGCGACGAGGCGGGCCTCGGGGAAGCGGGCGAGCAGGGCCTCGCTGTGCCCGCCGAGCCCGAGGGTGCAGTCGACCACGACGGCGCCGGGCCGTTCCAGGGCGGGGGCCAGCAGGTCCAGGCAGCGCTGGAGCATCACCGGGACATGTCGACTCTCGCTGCTCACAGGGGCCTCTCAGATCCGGCGGGGCGGTACGTACCGCCGGGTCCCCGCCCGCTCGTGAAGGGGAGGCCGCCGGCGCCGGGAAGCGTCGGCCGACCGGGGAGCGGGTGGAGGCCGAGCCGTACGTACGCGCCGCGCACATGGCGAGATCCGCCGGTGAATGCCGAGGTCACCGGGGTTCTCCAGGGGGTTTCGACACAGCAGGGGGAGCCTCGCCTCCCGCTCCGCGTCACTTTAGTCCACGGTTCCGCGCGGTCAATCAACCGGCCTGCGCGTGGCGGCGGGCGGTGCGCGTGCCGCGTACGGCGGGCGAAGACCACTCGTCCGGCGGACGGTACGGCCCTCCGCGCGGGGGGCCCGCCCGTGCGCCGGGAGCGCGAGGGACGACCGTCGGACACCGGGTGACACCGGGTGACGTACCCGGGCCGGAGGGTGTGTATCGCCTCACAACAGGGTCCGATGGCGTCCTTTGTCCTCTCTCACCACAGGACCGGACCGGCTGTGACCAGTACCGTCATAGGCATGACGACTTCTGCATCGGTTCCCGCCGGACCCGAGAGCGCCATAGCCCGGACCGGCACCGTCACCGACCGGCTCGTCGACGCCAACGAGCGCTACGCCGACGCGTTCACCGATCCGGGCATGGACGCCCGGCCGGTGCTCCAGGTCG
This sequence comes from Streptomyces sp. NPDC048290, assembly GCF_040652095.1. Classification (NCBI taxonomy): domain Bacteria; kingdom Bacillati; phylum Actinomycetota; class Actinomycetes; order Kitasatosporales; family Streptomycetaceae; genus Streptomyces; species Streptomyces sp. NPDC048290. The sequence continues at coordinate 184,259 of NZ_JBEZLM010000008.1, read as the reverse complement.
CGGTCGTGGCCTGTATGGACGCCCGTCTCGACCTGCACGCGGCGCTGGGCCTGGAGCTCGGCGACTGCCACACCATCCGCAACGCGGGCGGTGTCGTCACCGACGACGTGATCCGCTCGCTCACCATCAGCCAGCGCGCGCTGGGCACCCGCAGCGTGGTGCTCATCCATCACACCGGCTGCGGCCTGGAGTCGCTGACCGAGGACTTCCGGCACGAGCTGGAGATGGAGGTCGGCCAGCGCCCCGCCTGGGCGGTGGAGGCGTTCCGGGACGTCGACCAGGACGTGCGCCAGTCGATGCAGCGGGTGCGTACCTCGCCGTTCCTGGTGCACACCGACGATGTGCGCGGCTTCGTGTTCGATGTGCGGTCCGGTCTGCTGCGGGAGATCGACCCGGAGTGACGGCCGTGACCGGCCGTGCGGAGGCTCGTTCTTCACCGAACTCCGGCCGTCCCGCGCATAAAAGGGCAGCAAGCACCGCAAATCACTGCCAGTTGTCCACAGTCGAGTGACACGAACCGGTAACGGCAACAACAATGCGGTGATGGCGCCGCGCGGAACTTTTCACGCGTGGTGTTCGTGTTTGGGGTGGGCCGGATTCGCGTCACAGAGCGTCGGCCCGGTGACAAGAACGGGCCGAGGAGGGCCGGGTGACGACCTATGACGATCGAGCGAGCCTCACTGATCTGACTGCCACCGTGGACCGGGTGCGCAGCTCGGTGGAAGAAGTGATCGAGGGCAAGCCCGAGGTCGTACGGCTTTCGCTGACCGTGTTGCTCGCCGAGGGACATCTGCTGATCGAGGATGTCCCCGGCGTCGGCAAGACCATGCTGGCCAAGGCACTGGCGCGGTCCATCGACTGCTCGGTGCGGCGTATCCAGTTCACGCCCGACCTGCTGCCGTCGGACATCACGGGCGTGTCCATCTGGGACCAGCAGCGCAAGGACTTCGAGTTCAAGCCCGGCGCGATCTTCGCCCAGATCGTGATCGGCGACGAGATCAACCGCGCCTCGCCCAAGACCCAGTCCGCGCTGCTGGAGTCCATGGAGGAGCGCCAGGTCACCATCGACGGGCACAGCTACGAGCTGCCGAGCCCGTTCATGGTGGTGGCCACGCAGAACCCGGTCGAGATGGAGGGCACCTACCCCCTCCCCGAGGCCCAGCGCGACCGCTTCATGGCCCGGGTCTCCATCGGCTACCCCAGCGCCGAGGCCGAGCTCCAGATGCTCGACGTGCACGGCGCGGTGAACCCGTTGGACGACCTCCAGCCGGTGGCCCACGCCCATGAGGTGGTCAAGCTGATCGAGGTGGTGCGCGGCGTCCATGTCGCCGACGCGGTCCGCCGCTACGCGGTCGACCTGGTCTCCGCGACCCGTGCGCACCCCGACCTCAGACTGGGCGCGTCCCCGCGCGCGACGCTGCATCTGCTGCGCGCCGCCAAGGCGTCCGCCGCCCTGAGCGGCCGGGAGTACGCCCTGCCGGACGACATCCAGGCCCTCGCCGTCGCCGTCCTCGCGCACCGGCTGCTGCCCACCGCCCAGGCCCAGCTCAACCGGCGTACGGCCGAGCAGGTCGTGCAGGACATCATCCAGCGCACCCCGGTCCCGGCCGCGCCCGAGCACAACGGCGTGGGTCTCGGCCGCGGCGGATACGGCCAGCAGCCGCCCCGGAGGCTGTGATGAGCACCGCGGGTCATCCGGCGGGCCATCCGGAGGCCGACCGCGGCGACAAGGGCGGCGTCCGCACGGCCCTGGCCGGCCTCACCACCCGCGGACGCTCCTTCCTCGCCGCCGGGATCGCCGCCGCCATCTGCGCCTATGTCCTCGGCCAGAGCGATCTGCTGCGGGTCGGGCTGCTGCTCGCCGTGCTGCCGCTGGTCTGCGCGGCCGTGCTGTACCGCACCCGCTACCGGGTCGCGGGCAGCCGCCGCCTCTCCCCCGGGCGGGTCCCGGCGGGCGCCGAGGCCCGCGTCCATCTGCGGATGGACAATGTCTCGCGGCTGCCCACCGGCCTGCTGATGCTCCAGGACCGGGTGCCCTATGTGCTCGGCCCGCGCCCCCGTTTCGTCCTGGACCGGGTGGAGGCGGGCGGCCGTCGCGAGGTGTCCTACCGGGTCCGCTCGGATCTGCGCGGACGCTACCCGCTGGGCCCGCTCCAACTCCGCCTGACCGACCCGTTCGGCATGTGCGAACTGACCCGCTCCTTCTCCTCGTACGACACGCTGACCGTCATCCCCCAGGTGGAGCCGCTGCCCCCGGTGCGGCTGGCCGGGGAGGCGAAGGGGTACGGCGACGGACGCCAGCGCTCGGTCGCCCTGGCCGGTGAGGACGACGTCATCCCGCGCGGCTACCGCTACGGCGACGACCTGCGCCGGGTCCACTGGCGCTCCACGGCCCGCTACGGCGAGCTGATGGTGCGCCGCGAGGAGCAGCCGCAGCGCTCGCGCTGCACGGTCCTGCTCGACACACGCGGACTCGCCTACCGGGGCGCGGGCCCCGACTCGGCCTTCGAGTGGGCGGTGAGCGGCGCCGCCTCGGTCCTGGTGCACATGCTCGAACGGGGCTTCTCGGTACGCCTGTTGACGGACGACGGGACATCGGTGCCCGGCGAGGGCGCCGACGGTTTCGCCGGGTCGAGCCAGGAGTCCGCCGACGCGGCCGGGCTGATGATGGACACCCTCGCGGTGATCGACCACTCCGACGGCGACGGCCTCTCCCGCGCGTACGACCTGCTGCGCGGCGGCAACGAGGGCCTGCTGGTGGCCTTCTTCGGCGACCTGGACGAGGAGCAGGCGGCGGTGGCGGTCCGGATGCGCCAGCGCAGTGGCGGCGCGCTCGCGTTCGTCCTGGACAGCGACTCCTGGACGCGCGAGCCGACCGAGGTGCCGGGGCCGGACCGGGACAGCCAGGAGCGGCTGCGGATGCTGCGCGAGGCCGGGTGGACGGCGCTCGGCGTCCCGCGCGGCGCGGCGCTCGGTGAACTGTGGCGGCAGGCGGACCGGGAGCGTTCCGGTCTGGCCGTGGCCGGTGGCGGGGAGGGCTGGTCGTGAGCATGCGCGCGCGGATGGCGCTGATGGCGGCGCTGGCCACGCTGATGGCGTCCTGTGCCCTGCTGCCCCTGGTGGAGTCGCCGGGCTGGCTGCTCCAGGCGGCGGTGCTGCTGCTGGTGCAGAGCGGCGTGGGCATGGCGGCCCGGCGGGTGCCGCTGGCCCGCTGGATGACGATCGGCGCCCAGCTCCTGGTGACGCTGGTGCTGCTGACCCTGGTCTTCGCCCGGGAGTACGCGCTCGCCGGGCTGATCCCCGGCCCGCAGTCGTTCCAGCACTTCGGCGACCTGCTCCAGGCGGGCACCAACGACGTCGAGCGGTACGCGATCCCGGCCCCGCTGTCCGACGGCATCCAGCTGATGCTGGTCGGCGGGGTCCTGGTGATCGGGCTGCTGGTGGACGTGCTGGCGGTGACGTTCCGCAGCGCGGCCCCGGCCGGGCTGCCGCTGCTCGCCCTGTACTCGGTGGCGGCCGGGCTGTCGGACGGCTCGGGCGGCTGGGTGTGGTTCCTGATCGCGGCGGCCGGCTATCTGATGCTGCTGCTGGCCGAGGGCCGTGACCGGCTCTCCCAGTGGGGCCGGGTCTTCGCCGGTGGCCCCCGTCCCCCGGGCGGGCCCCCGGTGGACGGCGGCGGAGCGGTGGCGCCGGTGCGCACCGGACGGCGGATCGGTGTGGTGGCCCTCGGCATCGCCCTGGTGGTGCCGCTGGCGCTGCCCGCGATGGACGGCGGACTGCTGGCGAACGCCGGGGGCGGGGTCGGCGCGGGCAACGGCGGCGGGGGCACGATCTCCGCGGTCAACCCGCTGGTCTCGCTCCGCGACAGCCTCAACGTGGACGAGGACCGTACGGTGCTGACCCTGCGCACCGACTCCGACGACCTGTCCAACCTGTATCTGCGGATCGTCTCCCTGGACGAGTTCGACGGCACCACCTGGCGGCCCGCGAAACGGCAGATCGTCCAGGTCCCGGACGAGCTGCCCACCCCGACCGGCCTGGCCGGGGACGTGGACCGCACGGACGTGACCACCCAGATCTCGGCGGCCGAGTTCTACGAGCAGGACTGGCTGCCCATGCCGTACCCGCCGAGCGCCGTCGACATCGAGGGCCAGTGGCGGTACGAGCCGGTGGGCATGACCATGGTCGGCGACCACGGCCAGAACACCGGCGGGGTGACCTACGAGGTGACCAGCCTCGATGTGAACCCCACGGCGGAGCAGCTGGCGCAGGCGCCCGAGCCGCCCTCGCAGATCCGGCGGGAGTACACCCGGCTGCCGGACGGGCTGCCGCCGGTCGTGGAGCAGACCGCCCGGGACGTCACCCAGGGCGCCGCCAACCCGTATGAGCAGGCGGTCCGGCTCCAGGAGTACTTCGCGCTCAGCGGCGGCTTCACCTACGACACCGAGGTCGAGGTCGGCAGCGGGTCGGAGGGCGTCGCCCGGTTCCTGCGCGACAAGCGCGGCTTCTGTGTGCACTTCTCCTTCGCGATGGCCTCGATGGCCCGCTCGCTGGACATCCCGGCCCGGATCGCGGTGGGCTTCGCGCCGGGCACCATGCAGGCGGACGGCTCGGTGGCGGTCGGCCTCAGGGACGCGCACGCCTGGCCGGAGCTGTACTTCGAGGGCGTCGGCTGGACCCGCTTCGAGCCCACCCCGAGCCGGGGTACGACCCCCTCGTACACCCTGCCCGACCTGCCCGGCACGACCGTGCCCGAGCCGGAGGACTCGGCGCGTCCCTCGCAGGCCGCCCCGTCGCAGGAGGCGTCCAGCAGCCCGAGCTGCTCGGCGGAGGACAAGCGGCTGGAGGCGTGCGACAGCGCCGCGCCGAGCGCCGCCGGTGCCTCCGGCAGCGGCGGCCCGCCCTGGTACCAGCTCGTCGGCTGGACGCTGCTGGGACTGGCGGCGCTGGCCGTACCGCTGTCCCCGATGCTGTGGCGGGTCAGACGGCGAGCCGTGCGGCTGGCGTCCGCGCAGCATGTCCCCGCCCGGGAGGACTCCGGTCCGGGTGTCCGGCTGGACTCCCCGCCGGGCGCGCAGCCGGTCACGGACCATGTGCTGGCCGTCTGGCAGGAGCTGACCGACACGGCCTGGGACTACGGCATCACCCCCGACGAGGCGCTCACCCCGCGCAAGGCGGCGGCACGTATCGTCCGGCTGGGGCATGTCGACGAGACCGCCGCCGGGGCGGTGCACCGGGTGGCGGGCGCCGTGGAGCAGGTGCTGTTTGCTCCCGAACCGCAGTCCGTACCGGGCCTCGCCGAGGACGTCCGCCGACTGCACGGCGCGCTGCGGGCACGGGCGGGCCGCCGGACCCGGCTGCGCGCGCTGCTGGCCCCGCGTTCGGCCATCCGGGCGGTCTGGTCCCTGACCGACCGGGCGACCACGCTCCGCATCCGTACGACGGAGCGCTGGGCGGCGCTGGTGCGCAGGCCCAAGCCGTCCCCGTCGGGACCGCGCGGGGGCTGAGCGGGCGGGGTGCCGCCGCGCACCCGGGAGACACCAGGGCCCGAGCCGGTCGTCCGGCTCGGGCCTTTGGCGTGGGGTGTGGGTGTCGGCCCCGGGGGGGGCTGGCCCTGGGCTGGCCGTCTGGGGAGGGGGACGGACGGGATTGTGCCAGTCATGAGGGCGCCCGTCCCGCGTCCGGAGGGGCGCCCTGTCAGGGCACGGGTCGGGACATGGGGTCAGGTCGTGGGCCGGACATGACGCCGGGACGTGGGGCCGGGACGTGGGGCGGACATGACGCCGGGACGGAGGGCCTGGACGTGGGCCGGACATGACGCCGGGACGGGGCGCCAGGGCATGGCGCCAAGGCGCTCGGTCAAGGCACGAGGTCAAGGCCCAGGGCCGCTGGAGCCGGGTGGCTGGAGCCGGGGCCGCTGGTGCAGGCTCCCCCTGGTGCTGGGTCCGCCCCCGCACAGCCCCGTACCGCCACCGCCCCGGTCGCGGAACGCGTATGAGGGGCCACCGTCGGTGTGACGGTGGCCCCTCATGCGCGTCTGTCACATGGAGGTGATCGCGTGGATCAATGGCCGCCCTGCTGCTCGTCCCGGCGGCGCTGCCAGCGCTGTTCGATCCGGTCCATCATGGAACGCCTTTGGCGCCCCTGACGGCGGTCCTGGGGGCCGGCGGCGGCCTGCTCCCCTGGTCTGGGGGCCTTGCGCCAACCGGTCACCGCGAGTACCGCGCATCCCAGCATGACGAGGAACCCCACCACGCTGAGCCATACCTGCTTGGCGACCATTCCGGCCATGAGGAGCGCGATACCTACGAGGAAGCCGGCGACCGCCTGGTAGACCCGTCGCCGGGTGTACGTGCGCAGCCCGCTTCCCTCAAGCGCTGTCGCGAACTTGGGATCTTCGGCGTACAGCGCTCGCTCCATCTGCTCGAGCATGCGCTGCTCGTGCTCCGAGAGCGGCACGGAGTCCTCCTCATCGTGCAGTCGCCGGGGCGACCCGGGGGTCCCTTCAGGATAGGCAGGGAATCGCCCCCGTGAAACCCGCCCCTCTGCGCCAATTGGCCAACCGATTCCCGCCATGAAGCGTCCCGGCTCGCTGAGGCTTCCATTCCCCGGCGGCCGACCCGTCATGCCGGGGCGGTCTCCCTCGATCATACGGCGACAACCGCGCGATCGGGGGGCCTGTGGCGTACTCCATCGATGCTCAGCCGCTGATCAGCGGCGCGCCACGGCAGCGGCCGGGCGTAGCTCAGGCCCCTTGGGTCTCTCCGAGCACATGGAGCTGGGTGGCCACCGAGTGAAACGCGGGCAGCTCGGCCGCCGCGGCCTCCAGGGTGAGCAGCGCGTCCAGCGCGCCGGGCTCGGTGTCCACCAGCACTCCGGGCACCAGGTCGGCGAAGACCCGGACGCCGTGCACGGCACCGACCCGGAGGCCGGCGCCCTCCACCAGCGCGGTCAGCTGGTCGGCGGTGAAGCGGCGGGGCATGGGGTCGCCGGTGCCCCAGCGGCCGTCCGGGTCGGTCAGCGCCTGCCGGGCCTCGGTGAAATGCCCTGCGAGGGCGCGGGCCAGGACGGCACCGCCCAGCCCGGCGGCGAGCAGGCTGAGCACACCTTCGGAGCGCAGTGCCGCGACGGCGTTGCGGACACCCTCGGCGGGGTCGTCGACGTACTCCAGGACGCCATGGCAGAGCACCGTGTCGTAGCGGTCACGCTCGACCACGTCGAAGAGTCCATGGGCGTCGCCCTGCACGCCCGTGACCCGCTCGGCGACCCCGGCCTCGGCGGCGCGGCGCTCCAGTGCGAACAGCGCGTTGGGGCTGGGGTCGACGACGGTCACCCGGTGCCCGAGGCGGGCCAGCGGCACGGCGAAGTTGCCGCTGCCGCCGCCGGTGTCGAGGACGTCGAGGGCGTCCCGGCCGGTGGCCTTGACCCGGCGGTCCAGGGCGTCCTGGAGGACCTCCCAGACCACGGCGGTACGGAGCGAGGCGCGGGGTCGAGAGGGGTCCGGCACGGCAGTTGACTCCTAGGCGCGGCACCGCCGGTGGCAGGGGCGGAGCGGACGGGCTCGCCCTCCTGGCCGCGGCGGACCGGGCGGAGGGCCTTTCACACGCCACCACCCTATTGCCTGTGCCGCCGGACCAGGCCATCGCGGTGCGGGGCGGGAGCGTGGAATGTCCGGCCGTCGCCGTCCGTCCGGTGCCCTCCGATCCGCCACGCCGCCGAGGGCGCCCGGACGCCTGGGAGCCAGGACGTCTGGGAGCCAGCAGGTCTGGTGCGGGAGTCACCCGGTCTGCCGTGGGAGTCACCCGGCCCGGTGCGGGAGTCATCCGGCGTCCGGCATCTCGGTCTCCTCCCCTCGCGCCCCCGGTCCCTCCGCCCCTCGCCCCTCCAGGTCCCGACGGGGTGCCGGAAGGACCGGCTGGAGCAGCAGCATGCGTTCGACCAGCCGGACGAACATCGCGACGTCACGGATCAGGTCGTCGGCGTCCCTGCGGGTGGCCGCGCCCTGGATGCCCGCCTCGGCGCGGGCGCGGCGCCGGGCCCCCGCGGCGAACAGCGCGCTCCACTCGGTCAGCTCGGGGGCTATCTCGGGCAGCACCTCCCAGGCGCTGCGTATCCGGGGGCGGCGGCGGGCGCCGGTCTCCGGGCGGCCCCGGGCGGCCAGGACGGCGGCGGCGGTGCGCAGGGCGGCGAGATGTGCCGTGGCGTACCGCTCGTTGGGGGTTTCCAGAACGGCGGCCTCTTCGAGTCCGGCGCGGGCCTGGGCGAGCAGGTCCAGGGCGGCGGGCGGGGCCGTGGCCCGGCGCAGTACGGGGTGTACGTCGCTCGCCGGGCCGGTCAGTGAGGGTGCAGGGCCGGTGGCGCGACGCCGACGGGCGGCGGCTGCGGACGAGTTGGCCATGACGAACCTCCTGTCGTCTGTGTGACGGCTCTGTGGCCGTATGTGTCCATCGTGCGGTATGCCACTGACAATCCGTTCTGACCTGGGATTTTGCTTCGTTAGGAGGTTCGGGCTAACTTTTGGACTGACCAGTCAGTTCAAAGAAATACCCGGGGGAAGCCATGCGGGGTGCGGAAGGCGCCGAGGGCTCGGACGACGGCGCGGAAGGCACGGGCGACGGCATGGAGGGCGCCCGAGACGTCGAAGGCGCGGGCGGGATCGAGGTCCGTGGTCTCGGGCTCAAGGGCCCTCGCGGCTGGGCCTTCCGGGACGTCTCGTTCACCGCTCCGCCGGGCGGACTGGTCGCGCTGGAGGGACCGTCCGGCACCGGCCGTACGAGTCTGCTGCTGGCGCTCACGGGACGGATGAAGACGGCCGAGGGGACCGCGACCGTCGCCGGGATCCGGCTTCCCGGGCACCTCGCCGCGCTGCGCCGGATCAGCGCCCTCGCGCATGTCCAGGGCGTCACCGATCTGGAGCCCGCCCTGACCGTCGGCGAGCATCTGCACGAACGGGCGCTGCTCCAGCGCCGGTTCGGCGGCTCTCTGCGCGGGCTGCTGCGGCCCCGCGCGGAGCGTGCCTCCGAGGCGCGGCGGCGGATCGACACCGCGTTGGCCACCGCCGGACTCGACCTCGCGGCCCTGCCCAAGGGCGCGCGTACCGCCGTACGGGATCTGGAGCGGCTGGAGGCGCTGCGGCTGTCCGTCGCCCTGGCACTGATCGGGCGTCCGCTGGTGCTCGGGGTGGACGACACCGATCTGAAGCTCCCGGACGCCGGACGGGCCGACGCGTGGGCCGCGCTGCGCTCGGTCGCCGCGTCCGGGACCACGGTCCTGGCGGTGTGCAGCGACGCGCCCGGGGACGCACTGCGGGTCCCCGTCCGCGCGGCGGCGGACGAGCCCCACACCGGCACCCATACCGATACCGGCACCGATACCGGCGCTCACACCGACACGAAGGAGACGGGCGATGCGTTCGCCGAAGCTCGCGGCGCTTGAGCTGCGCCGGTTCGGGCGGGGCCGGCTGCCGCGGGCCGCCCTGGTGGCGATCCTGCTGCTGCCCCTGCTGTACGGCGCGCTCTATCTGTGGTCCTTCTGGGACCCGTACGGCCGGCTGGACCGGCTTCCTGTGGCGCTGGTGAACGAGGACGCGGGCGCCACGGCCGACGGGGAGAAGGTGCACGCGGGCGACGACATCGTCGCGGGGCTGCGGGAGAGCGAGGTGTTCGACTGGCGTGAGGTGAGCGCCGAGGAGGCCCGCGCGGGCGTCGAGGACGGCCGGTACTACCTGTCGCTGACCATGCCGGAGGACTTCAGCCGCCGGATCGCCTCCAGTGAGGGCGACACGCCGGAGACGAGCGCCCTGAAGGTGCGGACGAACGACGCGAACAACTACATCGTCGGGCAGATCTCGCGCTCGGTGTTCAGCGAGGTGCGCATGGCGGCGTCCACGAAGGCGTCACGGTCGTTCCTCGACAACATCTTCATCTCGTTCTCGGACATCCATGGCGCGACCGCCGAGGCCGCGGACGGGGCCGACACGCTCAAGGGCGGCCTGGGGAAGGCCGAGAAGGGCTCGCAGGACCTCGCGGACGGGCTCAAGGACGCCAAGGAGGGCAGCGGCGACCTGTCCTCGGGCCTGCACAAGCTCAGCACGGGTGCGGGCGACCTGGAGGAGGGTTCCGCGAAGGTCGCCGAGGGCACCCGGGCGCTCGCCGAGAAGGTCGACCGGATCGCGGGGACGGTGGGACCGTTCCTGGAGAAGAACGAGCAGGGCATCGGCGACACCGCGCGGTCCGTGGCGGACGCCGCCGCGACGATCCGGAAGAACCTCGGCACCCTGGAGGAGCGCGCCCCGGGCGCCGCCACCGGGGCGCGCGAGGCCCACGACACGCTCGCCGAGTCCTATCGCACGCGCTGCGCGGCGGCAGGGACCGGCGACATGGGGGACGCCTCCGCCGTGGACCCGGTCTGCGCGGACCTGAAGCCCGCGCTGGACGCTGCGGCCGAGGTCGCCGACCTCGCCGACGGGCTGGACACGCTGGTGTCGGACCGCGCGGAGGAACTGAAGGGGCTCGACGGTCATCTGGCCGACCTGGAGAAGCAGGCCAGGGCCCTGGCCGAGCACGCCCCACGGCTGTCGGAGGACCTGGACGAGGCCGTCGCGAAGATCGACGCCCTCGACAAGGGCGCCGCTCAGGTGGCCGCCGGGGCGAGGAAGCTGAACACGGGCCTGGGGACCGCCGAGAGCGGCGCGGTGGACCTGGACAGCGGTGTCGGCGACCTCAAGACCGGCGCCGAGGACCTCAACGGGGGCATGTTCAAACTGGTCGACGGCTCCGGCGAACTGGCCGTCGGACTGCACGACGGCGCCGCGCGGATACCCGACTACGACCAGGGCGAGCGCGACGACCGTACGCAGGTCATGGCCGACCCCGTACGGCTCGCCTCCGAATCGCTGCACAAGGCGCCCAACTACGGCACCGGTTTCGCCCCGTACTTCATCCCGCTGTCGCTGTGGGTGGGCGCCATGGTGGCGTACATGGTGATCGCGCCGCTGAACCGGCGTGCGCTCGCCGCGGGCGGCTCGGCGTGGCGGATCGCGCTGGCGGGCTGGCTGCCGGTGCTGGGCATCGGCGCGGCCCAGGTGACGGCCCTGATGGCGGTGCTGCACTGGCTGGTCGGCCTGGAGATGGCCCGCGCCGCCGGGACGGTCGGCTTCCTGTTCCTGGTGACGGGCTGCTTCGCGGCGATCGTGCAGTGGCTGAACGCCCGCTTCGGGGCCGCCGGACGCATCCTGGTGCTGGCCGTGCTGATGCTCCAGCTGACCTCGGCGGGCGGCACATACCCCGTCCAGACCAGTCCGGGCTTCTTCCAGGCGATCCACCCCTTCCTGCCGATGAGTTACGTCGTGGAGGCCCTGCGGCGGCTCATCACCGGCGGCGGTCTCGGCCCCGTGTGGCAGGCGTGCGCGGTGCTGGCCGCGTTCACGCTGGGCGCCCTCGCCCTGACCGCGCTGTCGGCCCGGCGCAAGCAGGTCTGGACGCTGGACCGGCTGCATCCGGAGCTGAGCCTGTGAGCGGGCCGTACGCCCCCCGTCGGGCGCCCGCCCCCGGCCCGGTGCTGTGAGAATCGGAGCCATGGAAAGCAGCAGCGCCACATCGGGGGCGGCGGCCCGCCGCGAGTCCACCCGGCAGAAGCTCTACGAGGCGGCCGTCACGCTCATCGCCGAACAGGGCTTCTCGGCCACCACCGTGGACGAGATCGCCGAGCGGGCCGGGGTCGCCAAGGGGACGGTCTACTACAACTTCGCGAGCAAGTCGGTCCTCTTCGAGGAGTTGCTGCGGCACGGGGTGGGGCTGCTCACCGCGTCCCTGAAGGAGGCGGCGGAGCGCACCGCGCGGGAGGGCGGCTCCCAGGTGGACGCCCTGGACGCGATGATCCGCGCGGGGCTGGAGTTCATCGCCCGCTACCCCGCCTTCACCCAGCTGTACGTGGCCGAGCTGTGGCGCACCAACCGGGCCTGGCAGTCGACGCTGCTGGTGGTGCGCAAGCAGGCGGTGGCCGTGGTCGAGGACGTGCTGCGGGGCGGGGTGGACAACGGCGAGTTCAGCGACGAGATCGACATTCCGCTGACCGCCGCGGCGCTGGTCGGGATGGTGCTGGTGGCCGCCCTGGACTGGCAGGCGTTCCAGCCGGAACGCTCCCTGGACGACGTCCACGCGGCACTGTCCCGGCTGCTCCAGGGCCGGGTGAGCGGACGCCCCTGACCCGCCCCGGCAGCGGGCGTGTCAGGACCCTCCGCACGCGAGAGAGCGCCGGTCCGAAGATGGCCACGTCCCCCGACGGGCCATCACCGAACCGACGCTTCCTCGTGTTCCCCCGAACCCCCCGTTCCCGGGCCCCCGTTCCCCGGTCCCCCGTTTCCCCGAGTCCCCCTGTGGTTCCCCCCGTGCTCCCCCGCGCGGTCTCCCCCACGGCTCCCCCGTTTCTCGCTCCCGCCGACCCGGGCCGGCGGAAGGAGCGGTCCGGGGAGGCGCCGTTCCGCCGCCCCGTGTCGGCGGTGCCGGCGCCTTGCCCCTTTCCGTGTCTCCACTCTCTCGTTCGCGCAGGTCGGGCCCCATCCGCGCGGCTACTCATCTCCGTGTCTAGGTACGGATACTCAGCTCTGTGCACGCGACCCCAGGACGCGTCGCCGCCGCCTGGCTACGATCGCCTCCGTGTCCGTACTCCCCCTGGTCTTCACCAGCGGCTGGGCCAGCGGTGTCAACGCCTACGCGGTGGTGCTGCTGCTCGGCCTCTTCGGCTCGACCGGACTGAGCGACGAGGTCCCCGCGACCTTGCAGCGCCCCGAGGTGCTGATCACGGCCGGGGTGCTGTTCCTGTGCGAGGCCGTCGCGGACAAGATCCCGTACGTCGACTCGGCCTGGGACACCGTGCACACCGCGATCCGCCCGGCCGCGGGCGCCTGGGTGGGCGCGCTGCTCGCCGGGCAGAGCGCCTCGATGCCGGAGCTGGCGGCGGGCGCGCTCGGCGGTGGCACGGCGCTGGCCAGCCACGCGGTCAAGGCGGGCACCAGGATGGCGGTGAACGCGTCCCCGGAGCCGTTCAGCAACATCCTGCTCAGCCTGGCCGAGGACCTGGGCGTGGCCGGGATCGTGACGTTCGCGATCTTCCATCCCGAGGTGGCGGCGATCATCGCGGGCGTCCTGCTGCTGCTCGGTCTGGTGGTGCTGGTCTTCCTGGTCTCCCGTATCCGCCGGTTCTGGCGCCGCCGGGCCCGGCGGCGGGAGGAGCGCCGGATGGCGGCGGGCGCACGGGCGGGCCCCGCTCCCCCGGCCTGACCGGAGCCCTCGTTCGGCCCCCGGCCCGCGATGTCAGTGGCGGCCGATACAGTCGCTGGCATGGGACGGATCGTGGTGGTCGGCGCCGGGATGGGTGCGATGGGGGCCGCCGCCCGGCTGGCTGTCGCGGGCCATCGGGTGGCGGTGTACGAGCGTGCGGAGACCTACGGCGGCGCGCTGCGGCGCTACGAGCGGGACGGCTTCCGCTTCGACACGGGCCCGGGGCTGCTGACCCTGCCCGCGGTCTACCGCGACCTGTTCCTGAAGACCGGCAAGGAGTCCCTGGAGTCGTCCGTCGACCTGGTGCAGGTCGACCCGTCGTCCCGGCACCTGTTCGCGGACGGCACGTCGGCGGCCCTGCCCAACGCCTCCCGCGCGGGCGTGGTCAGCGCGCTGGACGAGGCGCTGGGGTCCGGCGCGGGCGCCCGCTGGGGCGACTTCCTGGTGCGCGCCCGGGAGGCGTGGGACCGCACCAGGCGCCCGCTCCTGGAGGAGCCCCTGTGGCCGAACTGGCGGGTGCTGGCCGACCGCGAGCCCTACCCCTCCGTGCCGCACAAGCGCGTGCTGCGCACCCGCCGGGCCACCACGCTCGCCGAGGTGGGCGCGTGGGAGCTGCGGGACGCCCGGCTCACGGCCCTGCTGGAGAGCCACGCCCTGGCGCACGGTCTTGACCCGCGGACGGCTCCCGCGAGCGCGGCCGTCCTGCCCTACATGGAGCACGCCTTCGGTACGTGGAGCGTGGGCGGCGGGATGCGGGAGCTGGCCACCGCCCTGTACGAGCGCTGCCGGGCCCGCAGGGTGGAGTTCACGTTCGGCGCCGAGGTGACGCGGGTGCTGGACAAGGACGGCCGCGCGGCGGGCGTGGAGCTGGCCGACGGGGCGGTCGTGGAGGCGGACTTCGTGGTCGCCGGTGTCGCGCCGGAGGTGCTGGAGCGGCTCGCCGGGTCGGCCCGGCGGTCGGCGGACGCCGAGGAGGTGCCCGCGCAGCGCGGGCTCCCGGGCAGGCTGACGGTGCTGCTGGCCCTGCGCGGCGGCTGCCCCGAGGGCACCGCGCGGCGCATGGTGGTGCACACCCGGGACCGGGAGGCGGAGCTGGCGTCGGTGTTCGGTCCGGCGGGGGGCTCCGGTGACGGCGAGCCTACGGTCACCGTGCTGCGCCCCGGTGACCCGGCGTCGGTGCCGGACGAGGGCCATGAGGCCGTCACTCTCCGGGCCACGGTCCCGGCGGGTGACGCGTCCGACGCCGAGGCCACGGCCCAGCGGCTCATCACGGCCGCCGAGCGCGCGATACCCGAGCTGCGGGAACGGCTGCTCTGGCACGAGGTCCGCACCCCGGCCGACAGCGCGGAGGTCACGGGCGTGCCGGGCGGCGCGGTCCCGGCGCCCGCGCTGGCGGCGGACGGGGGGCGGCGGCTGCATCCGGCCAACTCCACCGGGCTGCCCGGACTGTTCACCGTGGGCGGCTGGTCCCACCCGGGCGGAGGACTCGCGCACGCCGGGATGTCGGGGGCACTGGTGGCGGGCCTGATCGTGGAGGGCCCGGAGTTCCGGGGCTCACAGTGAGCGCGCGGTGAGGACACGGTGAGCGGCACCGCGCGGGGCCCGTCGGGGACCGCCGGAGTCAGGCCCAGAGTCAGGCGAGTCCGACCGGATCGGGCGGGGCGCAACAGGGTCCGACCTGAACAGGAACCCGCGGATTCCGACGGGCCAGGACCTCAGAAGCGGTAACGCTCGTCGTACGACCCGCCCTGCGACGGCCCGTCGCCCTGCCCCTGGTACGGATACTGCTGCTCCGGCGGAAGCTCACCGCCGTACGGGTCGTCCGTGGTGCGCTGCTGGGGCACCCAGACGCCGCCGGGCGGGGTGCCGTCGGGGTAGCCGCCGCCGTACTGGTCCTGGGCGTAGCCCTGCTGTTCGTACCCCTGCGGGCCGTAGCCGCCGGTGTCGTAGCCGCCGCCGGAGCCGTACGCCTGGCCGATGTACGGGTCGGAGTAGGGGGCGTACGGCTGCTGGTTGCCGGGGTCGTAGCCGTACTGCTGCTGGTCGTAGCCGGTGTAGCCGTCGTAGCCGTAGGTCTGGTCGGCGCCCTGGGCGGTGGCGGCGTACTGGTCCTGGGGCTGGTTCGCGGTCGTGTAGGAGCCGGTGTCGGCGTACACACCGTAGGAGCCGGTGTCGTCGGGCATCGGCTGGGGCTGGTAGACGGCGGTGGACTCGGCGGGCGAGGCGGCGCGGGCGGGGGTGAAGACGTCGTCGCGCTCGTAGTCGTCCTGCGGCGGGGGGAAGGCGGGGCGCTCACCGGTGGCGTAGGCGTCGTCGCCCTGGTGGCCGAAGCCGCTCTGCTGCCGGTCGGTGTCGTCGTAGCCGCCCGCCTCCAGGTCGGAGACCTCCAGCGTCGGGTCCTGGTGCTCGGGCTCGCCGCGGCGGCGCTTGCTGCCGCCCGGACCGCGGCCGTTGACCGCCCAGCCGGACGCGAAGCCGCGGCGGAAGGAGAGCGTCACATAGGTCTGGCCGACCGCGAACGCGGCGGCGCCGAGTCCGATGACCACGACGGACGGGATGAGCACACCGACGACCACACCGAGGAACCCGCCGAACGCCAGCAGGCGCCAGCGCAGCCGCGCCTTGTACTGGAGCAGCACCTCACCGAGCAGCCACAACGCGACGATGCCAAACGCGATGTAGAGGACCGTCCAGCCCATGTACGCCCCTCTCCCTGTGGCCGCTCCGCAGTGTGTCGTACGCGAGTGCGACCGGTCTAGGTCCGCGGGGGATGGTGCAGACCCAGGTTCTCGTAGATTTCCAGCGTCGCCGTGGAGTTGTTGAGCGTGATGAAGTGCAGTCCTGGGACGCCTTCGTCCAGCAGTCGCGCGCAGAACTCCGTGGCGAACTCGATTCCAATGGAGCGTACAGCCGCCGGATCGTCCTTCGCTGTGAGGATGCGCTCTTTGAAGGTGGACGGAAGGTGAGCATTGCTGAGCTTTGGCAGACGCTCGAGTTGCCGGACGCTGGTGACCGGCATGACCTCGGGGATCACCGGTGTCGCACAGCCCGCCGCCGACACCCGGTCACGCAGCCGGAGATAGGACTCCGGCTGGAAGAACATCTGCGTGATGGCGTAGTCGGCGCCCGAGCGGCATTTCTCGACGAAGTGGGCGACATCACTGTCCCAGTCCAGAGAGCGCGGATGCATCTCCGGGAACGCGGCGACCCCGACACAGAAGTCACCGGATTCCTTGATGAGCCGGACCAGTTCCGCGGCATACATGAGGCCCTGCGGGTGGGCGACCCACTCGCCCATGGGGTCGCCGGGCGGGTCGCCGCGCAGCGCGAGCATGTTGCGGATGCCCGCGTCCGCGAACTGTCCGATGACATTGCGCAGCTCGGTGAGGGAGTGGTCGACGGCGGTGAGGTGGGCGACCGGGGTGAGGGTGGTGTCGGCGGCGATCTGCTCGGTCTCACGGACCGTGCTGGCGCGGGTGGAGCCGCCGGCTCCATAGGTCACGGAGACGAAGTCGGGAGCGACCGCCTCGACTCTGCGCAGCGCGTTCCAGAGGCTTCGCTCACCTTTGGCGGTCTTCGGCGCGTAGAACTCGAACGAGAACGTCTTCTTGCCGGTGGCGAGCATGTCGCGCACGGTGCGTGCGCGGTCTGTCCTGGTGGAAGCGGTTCCGAAGGCCATAACGGCAGGTTAGTGGCGGCCTGGCGGCACCCCAACCGGAGCCCGGAAATTTGCCCGATTTGCCGGGCTGCTGTCCACCCCTTGGACAGCCGTGGGACACGGGAGCGCCGAAACGCGCAGCTCGGCGTCCACCGCCCGGCTCCGCGCGGGGCCTCTCCCTGCGGGCCCGCGCGCGGGCCCTCCGCGCGGGCGCTTCCCGCGGGCCCTCCCTGCGGGCCCTCCGCGCGGGCTCTGCCCCGCGAGAGGCTCAGATCTGCCGGAGCCGCTTGCTGAAGTCCGCCGCCGCCGCTCCGGGGTCGTCCGCCTCGGTGAGGGCCCGAACCACCACCACACGGCGGGCGCCCGCCTCCAGCACGGCGTCGAGGTTCGTGAGGTCGATGCCGCCGATGGCGAACCAGGGGCGGTCGGTGCCCAGCGCGGCCGTGTGCCGGACCAGGGGGAGGCCGGGGGCGGGACGGCCCGGCTTGGTGGGCGTGGGCCAGCAGGGGCCCGTACAGAAGTAGTCCACGCCGTCCTGGACGGCCGCGGCGGCGGCCTCGGTGTCGGTGTGGGTGGAGCGGCCGATCAGCACGTCGGGGCCGAGCAGGGCGCGCGCGGCGGGCACCGGGAGGTCGCCCTGGCCCAGGTGCAGGACGTCGGCCCCGGCGGCGTGCGCGATGTCCGCGCGGTCGTTGACCGCGAGAAGTCTGCCGTGTCGTCGGCAGGCGTCGGCGAGCACCGCGAGGTGCTCGAGCTCCTCGGCGGCCTCCATGCCCTTGTCTCGCAGCTGCACGATGTCGACACCGCCCGCGAGGACGGCGTCCAGGAACTCCGGCAGGTCGCCTTGGCGCCGCCGCGCGTCCGTGCACAGATACAGCCGGGCGTCGGCGAGCCGCTCACGGGCGGTCGCCCCGCGGCCGGTCAGGGAGTCGGGCATGTGAGGTCCCCCCGGATCTCAGCTCGGGGCGTACGGGCACGGCGGCCCGTACGCCCCCATGGTGTCGGTACGGGCGATGTGGTGCGGGTGGATCAGTGGGTGCGGGTCAGACGGCGAGCGCCTGGGCGCGTCGCTTCACCTCCGTGCCCCGATTCTCGCTCAGCGCCTGGGCGGGGGTGCCGGGCAGGGTCGGGTCGGCGGTGAACAGCCACTGGATCATCTCTTCGACCGTGAAGCCGTCGTCCCGCAGCAGGGTCAAGGTGCCTGACAGGCCCTTGACCACCTTGTCCCCGTCGATGAAGGCGGCGGGGACGTGCAGCGCGCGGTTCTCCCCCCGGCGTACGGCGATCAGCTGGCCCTCCTTGACCAGCTGCCGAACCCGGGTCACCTCGACGTCGAGCTGTTCGGCGATGTCGGGGAGGGTCAGCCACGCGGGTACGAGAGCATCGATCTTTGCGTCAATCTCGGTCACATCACCAAGACTGCCATCTGGGACTGACAGCCGGTAGCCGGGCCGCGTCCGCCGGGCGGTCCGGGTCGCTCCCTCAGCCGGTGCGGACCGCCGATTTCAGCGGCCGGGCGGGGTCGGTGAGCAGGTCGGGGTCCATGGCGGCGCCCGCCTCGATCAGCCGCCGCCCCTGGGCCAGGTCCCTCGGGCGGCCCACCGCCAGCAGGGCGACGAGACGGCCCTCGCGCAGCCAGCAGACGGACCACGCGGGTCCTTCGGGGCCGCCGCGCCAGACGGTGCTGTCGGCGCCGCTGTGGTGCCCGGCGTACTGCACGAAACGGCCGAACTGCTCGGACCAGAAGTACGGCACCGGGTCGTAGACGGCGTCGGTCTGCCCGTCCTCGACGATGTTCCCGGCGACCGTGCGCGGCCCCTGGAGGGCGTTGTCCCAGTGGTGGACGAGGAGCCGCTCGCCGTAGCGGGCGGAGGGGAAGGAGGCGCAGTCGCCGACCGCGTAGACGTCGGGCGCTGAGGTCCGCAGGCGGGCGTCCGCGACGATCTCGCCCTGGGCGCCCAGCTCGATGCCGGAGCCGGTCAGCCAGGCGGTGGCGGGCCGGGCGCCGATGCCGACGACGACCGCTCCGGCGGCCACCCGGGTGCCGTCGTCCAGGACGACCGCCCCGGGCTCGACCCGGGTCACCCGCGCGTGGGTGCGCAGCGCGGCGCCGCTGTCGGCGTACCAGCCGGTCATGGGCGCGGCGACCTCGGCGGGCAGGGCCCCGGCGAGCGGCCGGTCGGCGGCCTCCACGACGGTCACCGCGCAGCCCGCCTCCCGCGCGGCGGTGGCGAACTCCGCGCCGATCCAGCCCGCGCCGACCACCACGATGTCGTGCTGGCGGGCGAGCACCGGCCGCAGCCGTTCGGCGTCGTCCAGCGTGCGCAGCAGATGGACGCCGGGGACGCCCTCGGTGCCCGGCAGGCGGATCGGTTCCGCACCGGTGGCCAGCACCAGCACGTCGTACGGGACCGGGCCCTGGCTGGTGTCCAGCTCGTGGTCGGCGGGGCGGACGCCGGTCGCCTCCAGGCCGAGGCGCAGCTCGATGCCGAGGGAGTCGAAGTCGATGTCGAAGGCGGAGTCCTCGGCCTTGCCGAGCAGGACGGCCTTGGACAGCGGAGGGCGGTCGTAGGGCTGGTGGGGCTCGGCGCCGACCACGGTCACCGTCCCGGCGAAGCCCTGTTCCCGCAGGGCCACCGCGGTCTGCACCCCGGCCATCCCGGCGCCCACCACGACCACCCGCCGCGGCTGCGCCGCCGTCTGCTGTCTGTCCACGCTCACCCGATCACTCCAGGCATCCGACACTCCGGGCATCGATGGTCCGTCGCCCGCCGGGACCGCCCGTACGGCGTCCCCATGCGGCCCGTACACCCTCTCCTACCCCGCTTCGGCGTCCGCGATCTCCTCGACCACGCTCGTGCCGCTGCCCTCCTGGGACTCCCATGCCCAGGTCTCGGCGAGCCGCAGACGCCCGTCGGGCAGCTCGCCGACCTGGGACACACAGTGCCCGGAGGAGGTGGTGCCGTCGGTCTTGAGCTGTACGTAGCGGAAGTCGAGCCGGTCGCCCGCGCGGGTGCCGACCAGGAAGCCCCGTACGACGTCCCCGCCCGCGTACTCGGCCCAGACGGCGCCGTCGGCCTCGTGGTAGGTGAAGCGGGTGCGGGTGCCGACCTGACCCGGTGCCTGATCGGCGACCGGGGCGAGCACGAGACCGTCCAGCGAGCGGGGCATCGGAACCGGCTCCCTTACAGAGGCGTGGCGGCGGGGGCTAGGCTGCCCAACGTAGAGCACTCGCGGGAGCCCGGACGCACCGGGCTGAGAGGGAGGCTGACACGGCCTCCGACCGTACGAACCTGATCCGGGTCATGCCGGCGAAGGGAGGGGCTGAACGCCCATGCCGTCCGACCTCGACACGCCCGACTCCAGCGCGCGCGGCACCATGTCCGATTCCGGCGCGCCCCACAACACGCCCGACCTGAACACAGCCAACTCCAGCGCGCCCCACAACACGCCCGACCTGAACACGGCCGACTCCGGCGCGCCCGACCAGGCGCCCGGCGACACGCCCGGACTCCATCCGCCCGGCACCCGCGGGCCCGCACATACGGCGTCGCCCGCCGCGCACCCGCCCGACGTGCTGGTCGTCGGCGGCGGCCTCATAGGGCTGGTCACCGCCTGGCGGGCCGCGCGGACCGGGCTCACCGCGGCCGTGCTGGACCCGGCGCCCGGCGGCGGGGCGGCCCAGGTGGCGGCCGGGATGCTGGCCGCCGTCACGGAGCTGCACCCCGGCGAGCAGACCCTGCTCGGCCTCAACCTGGCCTCGGCCCGCCGCTACCCGGACTTCGCCGCCGAGCTGACCGACCTCACCGGCCAGGACCTCGGCTACCGCCGCTGCGGCACCCTGGCCGTCGCCCTGGACGCCGACGACCGCGCCCATCTGCGGGAGCTGCACGCCCTGCAACAGCAGTCCGGTCTCGACTCGGAGTGGCTGTCCGGGCGGGAGTGCCGCCGACTGGAACCGATGCTGGCGCCCGGGGTGCGCGGCGGACTGCGGGTCGACGGGGACCACCAGATCGACCCGAGACGGCTCACCGCGGCCCTGGTGACGGCCTGTGAGCGCGCCGGGGTGGTCTTCCACCGCGCCTGGGCCGAACGGCTGTCGGTGACCCGGGACCGCGCCACCGGCGTCCTCACCCGCGAGGGCACCCGGCTGGCCGCGGGGCAGGTGGTGCTGGCCGCCGGGAGCCTGAGCGGCCGGCTGGCGGGCGTCCCCGACGCCGTACGGCCGCCCGTGCGGCCGGTCAAGGGGCAGGTGCTGCGGCTGACCGTGCCCCGCCCGTACGCGCCCTTCCTGAGCCGTACCGTCCGCGCGGTGGTGCGCGGCAGCCATGTGTACCTGGTGCCGCGCGAGAACGGTGAGCTGGTCGTCGGCGCCACCAGCGAGGAACAGGGCTGGGACACCACGGTCACCGCGGGCGGCGTGTACGAACTGCTGCGCGACGCCCATGACCTGATCCCCGGCATCACCGAACTGCCGCTGACCGAGACCCGCGCGGGACTGCGCCCCGGTTCCCCGGACAACGCGCCGCTGCTGGGCCCGACCGAACTGCCCGGACTGCTGCTGGCGACCGGGCACTACCGCAACGGCGTCCTGCTCACCCCGGTCACCGGCGACGCGCTGGCGCACGCCCTGGTCACCGGTGAACTCCCCGAGGAAGCCCGCCCCTTCACGCCCCGGCGCTTCACCGCCGCAGCCCTCACGGAGCAGCCCGTATGAACCGCACGCACCCGACCCCCGTGAACCCGGCCCATACGAACCCGCCCCCCACGGACCCGACCCGTACGACTCAGCCCCCTGCGAACGCAGCCCCTACGACCCCGCCCCCCGCGGACCCGACCCACATGACCCCGGCGCCCCCGACCACCACCACCGGCACCGCCACTAGCACCGCCACCACCCCGGACGCCCCCCTCACCGTCGCCCTCACCGTCACCGTCAACGGCGACCCCCGGAGCATCCCCCCCGGCACCGCCCTGGACGCCCTGGTCCGCACCCTCACCGCCGCGCCCTCCGGCGTGGCCGCCGCCCTCAACGAGACGGTCGTCCCGCGCGGACAGTGGTCCACGACCGCCCTGTGCGACGGCGACCGCGTGGAAGTCCTGACCGCCGTCCAGGGAGGCTGACCATGGCCGACGACCCCTTCGTCCTCGCCGGTACGTCCTTCACGTCCCGGCTGATCATGGGTACCGGCGGCGCGCCGAGCCTCGATGTGCTGGAACGCGCCCTGGTGGCGTCCGGGACCGAGCTGACCACCGTCGCCATGCGCCGGGTCAACCCGGACGTGCACGGCTCCGTGCTCTCGGTGCTGGACAGGCTCGGCATCCGGGTGCTGCCGAACACCGCCGGATGCTTCACTGCGGGCGAGGCCGTGCTCACCGCCCGCCTCGCCCGCGAGGCGCTCGGCACGGAGCTGATCAAACTGGAGGTCATCGCCGACGAGCGGACCCTGCTGCCGGACCCCATCGAACTGCTGGAGGCGGCGGAGACCCTGGTGGACGACGGTTTCACCGTGCTGCCGTACACCAATGACGACCCGGTGCTGGCGCGCCGCCTGGAGGACGCGGGCTGTGCGGCGATCATGCCGCTGGGCTCGCCGATCGGCTCGGGGCTCGGTATCCGCAACCCGCACAACTTCCAGCTGATCGTGGAGCGCGCGCGGGTGCCGGTGATCCTGGACGCGGGCGCCGGGACGGCCTCGGACGCGGCCCTCGCCATGGAGCTGGGCTGCGCCGGGGTGATGCTCGCCTCGGCGGTCACCCGCGCGCGGGAGCCGGTCCTCATGGCCGACGCCATGCGACACGCCGTGGAGGCGGGCCGACTGGCCCACCGCGCGGGGCGGATTCCGAAGCGGCACTTCGCCGAGGCGTCGTCCCCGACGGCCGGCCGCGCCGACCTGGACCCGGAGCGCCCCGCGTTCTGACCGGCACCCCCCGCCTGCCCCCCGCCGTACCGTTCCGGCACCGTCACAAGTCTGCGGCAGTGTGTCACCCGAACGGTGGAACGGGCGGTGCTGTCGGTGCCGGATCGTAGACTCACCAGCGTGGACACGACCCTCCAGGACCCTCTGATCGGGCGGCTGCTCGACGGCCGGTACCGCGTCGACGCGCGGATCGCGGTCGGCGGGATGGCCACGGTCTACCGGGCCGTGGACACCCGTCTGGACCGCGTGCTCGCGCTGAAGGTGATGCATCCGACGCTGGCCGCCGACGCCTCGTTCGTGGACCGGTTCATCCGCGAGGCCAAGTCCGTGGCCCGGCTCGCGCACCCCAATGTGGTCCAGGTCTTCGACCAGGGCACGGACGGGTCGTACGTCTATCTGGCCATGGAGTACGTCGCCGGGTGCACCCTGCGGGACGTGCTGCGTGAGCGCGGGGCGCTCCAGCCGCGCGCCGCGCTGGACATCCTGGAGCCGGTGCTGGCCGCGCTGGGCGGCGCCCACCGCGCGGGGTTCGTGCACCGCGACATGAAGCCGGAGAACGTCCTGATCGGCGACGACGGCCGGGTGAAGGTCGCCGATTTCGGCCTGGTGCGCTCGGTGGACGCGGTGACCAGCACCACCGGCGCCGTGCTCGGCACGGTCTCCTACCTGGCCCCCGAGCAGATCGAGCACGGCACGGCCGACGCCCGCGTGGACGTGTACGCGTGCGGGGTGATGCTGTTCGAGATGCTCACCGGCGGCAAGCCGCACACCGGGGAGACCCCGGCCCAGGTCCTCTACAAGGCGCTCCACGAGGACGTCCCGCCCCCGTCGGCCCGGGTTCCGGCCCTGGCCCACGCGCTGGACGATCTGGTCGCGGCGGCCACCGCGCGCAACCCGCAGATCCGGCCGTACGACGCGGTGGCGCTGCTCGCGCGGGCACGCGAGGCCCGCGCCGGCCTCACCGACGCCCAGCTGGACGCCGTACCGCCGCAGGCGCGGGCCTCGGAGCACGACATCGCCGAGGACCGGACGAGTGTGATCCCCCGCTCGCTGACGGTGCCCCGGCCGCTGCCGATCGACGGGGACGAGCCGGACGACCTCCACCACACCAGCCGGTTCGCCGCCGAGCCGCCCCCGCTCCCGCGCCGCCGCACCGCCCGGCAGCGGCGGCTGACGCTCACCCTGGTCGCGGCGGTGCTGCTGGTCTTCGCGCTCGGCGCGGGCGTCTGGTACATCAACTCGGGGCAGTTCACGCGGGTCCCCGCGGTGCTGGGGCAGACCGAGGCGCAGTCCCGGGACCGGCTGGCGCAGTCCGGGCTCGACGTGGGCGAGGTCCGGCACGCCTACAGCGACACGGTCGAGCGCGGCGCGGTGATCAGCACCGAGCCCGCGCCGGGCGACCGGATACGGCAGAACGACACGGTGACCCTGGTCGTGTCCGACGGCCCGGAGACGGTGCGGGTGCCCGATGTGCAGGGCATGGCGCTGGCCGACGCGCGGGCCCTGCTGAAGGGCGAGGGACTGGCGCCGGGCATGGTCACCCGGGAGTTCCATGCCGAGATCGCCCAGGGCTCGGTCATCGACAGCGATCCGCGCGGCGGCACCGAGCGCCGGGCGGGTTCCGCCGTCGCCCTGGTGGTCAGCAAGGGCGCCCCGGTCGACGTCCCGGACGTGACCGGCGCGGAGCTGGAGGACGCCCGCGCGGCGCTCACCGAGGCCGGGCTGACCGTGAAGATCGCCGCCGACCGGGTCCACTCCGAGATGGACGCGGGCGCGGTGGCCCGGCAGACCCCGGGCGAGGGCACCCGTCTCGCCGAGGGCGACCGGGTCACGCTGACCCTGTCCAAGGGCCCCCGGATGATCGAGGTCCCGGACGTGGTCGGGGACACCGTGGACGACGCCCGCGCGACCCTGGAGGCCGCCGGTTTCCAGGTCGAGGAGGACCGTGGACTGCTCGGCCTGTTCGGCGACTCGGTCAGCGACCAGTCGGTGGACGGCGGCGACACGGCCCCCGAGGGCTCGACCATCACCCTCACGATCCGCTGATCCCCACCCCCGTCCACCGCGTCCGGGGCCCATGAAACCCTGACCCGGTGAAGCAGCAGCACTCCCCGAGCGACTCCCCGGGCCACTCCCCCGGCCATGCGACGAGCGCCACCGGCCGCACCCGCAACCCCGTCGGCAGCCATGTCCCCGTCGCCGGGGGCCTGGACCGGATCGGGCTGGCCTACGCCCGCGAGCTAGGGGCCGAGACCGTGCAGGTCTTCGTCGCCAACCCGCGCGGCTGGGCCACCCCCACCGGCGACCCCCGGCAGGACGAGGCGTTCCGGGCGGCCTGCGCGGCGGAGTCGATCCCGGCGTATGTGCACGCCCCGTATCTGATCAACTTCGGCTCCCACACCCCGGCCACCGTGGAGCGCTCCGTGGAGTCGCTGCGGCACTCGCTGCGCCGGGGCCGGGAGATCGGCGCGCTCGGTGTGGTGGTGCACACCGGCAGCGCGACCGGTGGCCGGGAACGATCGGTGGCGCTCCAGCAGGTACGCCGGTACATGCTGCCCCTGCTGGATGAGCTGACCGAGGACGACGACCCGTTCCTGCTGCTGGAGTCCACCGCCGGGCAGGGCTCCTCGCTCTGCTCGCGGACCTGGGACTTCGGCCCGTACTTCGAGGCGCTGGACGCCCATCCGAAGCTCGGGGTCTGTCTGGACACCTGTCATGTCTTCGCCGCCGGACACGATCTGACCGGACCCGACGGCATGACCCAGACGCTGGATCTGCTGGTGGACACGGTCGGCGAAGGACGGCTGAAACTGATCCATGCCAATGACTCCAAGGAGGCGGCGGGCGCCCACAAGGACCGTCACGAGAACATCGGTTCCGGCCATATCGGCGAGGAGCCGTTCCGCGCGCTGCTCGCCCATCCGGCCACCGAAGGCGTCCCGCTGGTCATCGAGACCCCGGGCGGCAAGGAGGGACACACGGCGGACGTGGCCCGTCTGAAACGCCTGCGGACCGCACATCCGGTACCCGCCTAGCACGGCACGGCCACCGACCCCGCCGGGCGCCCACCTGGAACGACCCGCACACCATCCGCCCGCTGCACCCCTGACGCACACCCCCTGTCCCCTGCGCGCATGCCCCTGACCATCCCCCGGCAATTCCCTGGTCAAATACCCCTACCCCCTATAGGGTCCGTGATCATCACCAGCACCCCAGGGGGACAGCCATGCAACACGAGGCCCATCAGCACCACATACCTCAGCACGACCCGCACCACCCCGAGCAGCCGCACGGCCCCGGGGAACACGCGGAACACGGGGCACACGGGGAACACGCGGCCCACACCCCTGACAGCGACTGGCCCACCGCCATCCGAGCCACCCTGCACTGCCTCACCGGCTGTGCGACCGGCGAGGTGCTCGGCATGGTGATCGGCACCGCGCTGGGCTGGCACAACGCCCCGACGATGATCCTGGCGATCACCCTCGCCTTCATCTTCGGCTACTCGTTCACCCTCTACGGCGTGCTCCGCGCGGGCCTCGGCTTCAAGGCGGCGGTGAAGGTCGCGCTGGCCGCGGACACCGTGTCCATCATCGTGATGGAGACGGTCGACAACGGGGTGATCGCGCTCTGGCCGGGCGCGATGGACGCCCATTTGGACACCTGGCTGTTCTGGGGCGTGCTCGCCATCGCCTTCGTGGTCGCCTTCGTGGTCACGGTCCCGATCAACAAGTGGCTGATCGGCCGAGGCAAGGGCCACGCCGTGGTCCACCAGTACCACTAGAGACCCCACTGGAGACCCCGTAGAACGGACAGCCGGAGGGGCCGGAGCTACAGCTCCGGCCCCTCCCCCGGCTGCTCCTGGTACGAGTACCGCTGTTCCTTCCAGGGGTCACCGACGTTGTGATAGCCGCGCTCCTCCCAGAAGCCGCGGCGGTCGGCGGTCATGTACTCCACGCCCCGGACCCACTTGGGCCCCTTCCAGGCGTACAGATGCGGGACGACGAGCCGCAGCGGGAAGCCGTGCTCGGCGGTGAGCAGTTCGCCGTCCTTGTGCGTGGCGAAGATCGTGCGGTCGGAGCGGAAGTCGGCGAGCCGCAGATTGGAGCTGAAGCCGTACTCCGCCCACACCATCACATGGGTGACATCGGGGGCGGGCGGCGCGATGTCCAGGATGGTCCGGGCCGGGATGCCGCCCCACTCGGCGCCCAACATGCTGAACTTCGTCACACAGTGCAGATCGGCCACGACGGTGGTGTACGGCAGGGCCGTGAACTCCTCGTGGTTCCAGCAGTGCTTCTCGCCGTCGGCGGTGGCGCCGAAGACCCGGAACTCCCAGCGCTCGGGGCGGAACTTGGGGACGGGTCCGTAGTGGGTGACCGGCCAGCCGCGCTGGATCCGCTGCCCCGGCGGAAGCTCGCCACCCCTTGCTTCCGCTGATTCGCGTTCCACCGGCTGACCCATGCCTTCCATCCTGACAGACCCGGAGCACTGCGCCTGACCGGGCCGCATCAGAAACGGACAACTCGCACTAAGTTTGCCCTAACTTACTAAGCTCGCACTTACTGGACGATCTTCTCCACCGGTGCAATCATGCGGCGGCAACCTCTCCAGTCCCATACGCGGAAGGAGCCTCTGCGATGCAGGGCGACCCCGAGGTCATCGAATTCCTCAATGAGCAGCTGACCGGTGAGCTGACCGCGATCAACCAGTACTTTCTGCACGCGAAGATGCAGGAGAACTTCGGCTGGTACAAGCTCGCGAAGTACACCCGGCACGAGTCGTTCGACGAGATGAAGCACGCCGAGGTGCTCACCGACCGGATCCTGTTCCTGGAGGGGCTGCCCAACTACCAGCGGCTGTTCCATGTCCGGGTGGGGCAGACGGTCACCGAGATGTTCCAGGCCGACCGGCAGGTCGAGGTCGAGGCGATCGACCGGCTCAAGCGCGGTATCGAGGTGATGCGCGCCAAGGGCGACATCACGTCCGCGAACATCTTCGAGGACATCCTGGCCGACGAGGAGAACCACATCGACTACCTCGACACCCAGCTGGAACTGGTGGAGAAGCTCGGCGAGGCGCTCTACATCGCCCAGCTCATCGAGCAGCCCGAGACCAGCTGAGGCCCGCTTCCGCACCCCGGGCGACGGAAAACCCACACGGCCGACCCGCACGGCCCGCACCCGGACCGGCCGACGGAAACCCGCACGGCCCGCACCCGGACCGGCTAGGCCACCTCGTCCAGTCGCGCGCCCTCGCCCCGCGCCAGCACCTCGGAGAGCACCGGCTGCCCCTGGTCGGCCAGCTCCCGGCGCGGACACGCCCCGCGGCCCAGCAGCGCCTGGATCCGCCGTACGCAGGAGCCGCAGTCGGTGCCGGCCTTGCAGGCGGAGGCTATCTGGCGGGGGGTGCAGGCGCCGTCCGCCGCGTGCTGCTCGACCTGCTGCTCGGTGATGCCGAAGCAACTGCACACATACACGCGGTCCACCTCCCGCCGGGATCGTCAAGGTCGCGCCATCCCGAAGATCGGTGAGGCAAACCTAACCTTACCCGGCGTTCAGCTGTCTCAAAAGTGCTGTGGGGCGCGGATCACATCGATCCGCGCCCCACACCATGCTCACTCAGCTCTCGGCTCACCACAGCCGACTGTGCCGGTGGCTCACTGGTCCCGGTACATCTCCGCCACCAGGAACGCCAGGTCCAGCGACTGGCTGCGGTTGAGCCGCGGGTCGCAGGCCGTCTCGTAGCGCTGGTGGAGGTCGTCGACGAAGATCTCGTCGCCGCCGCCCACGCACTCGGTGACATCGTCGCCGGTCAGCTCCACATGGATGCCGCCCGGGTGGGTGCCGAGCGCCTTGTGGACCTCGAAGAAGCCCTTGACCTCGTCGAGCACGTCGTCGAAGCGGCGGGTCTTGTGGCCGGAGGCGGCCTCGAAGGTGTTGCCATGCATCGGGTCGGTCACCCAGGCGACCGTCGCCCCGGAGGCCGTGACCTTGGCGACCAGCTCCGGGAGCTTGTCGCGGATCTTGTCGGCGCCCATCCGGACGATGAAGGTCAGCCGGCCCGGCTCACGGTCCGGGTCGAGCCGCTCTACGTACTGGAGCGCCTCCTCGGCCGTGGTGCTGGGGCCCAGCTTGATGCCGATCGGGTTGCTGATCTTCGAGGCGAACTCG
This sequence comes from Streptomyces sp. NPDC048290, assembly GCF_040652095.1. Taxonomy (NCBI): domain Bacteria; kingdom Bacillati; phylum Actinomycetota; class Actinomycetes; order Kitasatosporales; family Streptomycetaceae; genus Streptomyces; species Streptomyces sp. NPDC048290. Next base: position 155,227 of record NZ_JBEZLM010000008.1, on the reverse strand, counting down.
ATGTGCGCCCCGTCCATCTGCCGGGTGCGCTCACCGATCCACACCATGTGCCCGGAGACGTCGTACAGCCGCCCGGTGCGGGAGTCGACGCGGGTCAGCGCGGACTCGTAGTCCAGCAGCAGCGCCTCGTGGGAGGCGTAGAACTCGACGGTCTTGAACTCCTCCGGGTCGGCCCCGCAGGCGTGCATGAAGTTCAGCGCCTGGTCGATCTCCCGGGCGAGCTGCTCATAGCGCTGGCCGGACGGGGAGGAGCGTACGAAGTCCTGGTTCCAGGCGTGCACCTGGCGCAGGTCGGCGTACCCGCCGGTGGTGAAGGCGCGCACCAGGTTCAGCGTGGACGCCGAGGCGTGGTACATCCGCTTCAGCCGGTCCGGGTCCGGGATCCGGGCGGCCTCGGTGAAGTCGAAGCCGTTGACGGAGTCGCCCCGGTAGGTCGGGAGCGTCACCCCGTCCCGGGTCTCGGTGGGCTTGGAGCGCGGCTTGGAGTACTGGCCGGCGATCCGGCCGACCTTGACCACCGGCACGGACGCGGCATACGTGAGCACCGCGCCCATCTGGAGCAGGGTCTTCAGCTTGGCGCGGATCTGCTCGGCGCCCACGGCGTCGAACGCCTCGGCGCAGTCGCCGCCCTGAAGGAGGAACGCCTCCCCCTTGGCGACGGCCGCCAGCCGGGCGCGCAGCTGGTCGCACTCGCCCGCGAAGACGAGCGGCGGATACGACTCGAGGTCCGCAACGACAGCGCGCAGAGCCTCAAGGTCGGGGTAATCGGGCTGCTGCGCCGCGGGCAGGTCACGCCAGCTCGCCTGAGCGGCGACGGCTTGGGAATCAGCGTTCACGGTCACGACACAACCCTACGGTGTCCAATCCCGGTGTCCGGTTCATGCCCAGGAAGTGAGACACCGGATACACACCGTGGACAGGGGGGCACGGGGGACACGGAGGACACGCGGGACACAGTCGGCGCGGAGGCGCCCTGGACAGGGAGGGTCATGGGGTAGGGTGCCCGGCATGTTCGCGCATTCGAACCCGACCTCGCACCAGAGCTGGTGGTGGACCGCAGATCCGGCGGCCCACTGACTGCGCGTACCCAAGACTCGCGAAGGCCGCCCCAGGGGCGGCCTTCGGTGTTTCCGGCCCCGGCCGCTCCTGGTTCCCTTCCCGCCCGCTGGACAAGCCCGCCGTGGAAGCCCGCCGAAGAAGGAGCCCCGTGGACCTCACCGCCCCGCCCACCGAGCCGCTCACCACCCCGCCCACCGAGCCGCTCACCGACCCCCTCACCGACCTGCTCGCCGACCCCCGCCCCTTCGCCCTGCTGCACCGCCGCACCCCCGGCCACGACCAGGACACCGTGGAACTGCTCCTCGGCCCGGTCACCCGGTACGAGCGACTCGCCGACCTGCCCGGCCGGGCGCTCGCGCTGATCCCCTTCCGGCAGATCCGGGAGCGCGGCTTCGACGTCCGCGACGACGGCACCCCGCTGCTCGCCCTGACCCCCGAGGAGACCCACGTCCTGCCCCTGGAGCGGGCGCTCGCGGAACTGCCCGCGCACCCCGTGCGGGTCGAGGCCGGCGGCTTCGACACCGACGACGAGGCGTACGGCGAGATCGTCGGCCGGGTGCTGCGCGAGGAGATCGGCGGGGGCGAGGGCGCGAACTTCGTGATCCGGCGGACGTACGAGGGGCGGATCCCGGGGTTCTCGCGGGCGGACGCGCTGGCGCTGTTCCGGCGGCTGCTGGCCGGTGAGCGGGGCGCGTACTGGACGTTCGTGGTGCACACCGGGGACCGCACGCTGGTCGGGGCGAGCCCGGAGGTGCATGTGCGGATGTCCGGCGGCACGGTCGTGATGAACCCGATCAGCGGCACGTACCGCTACCCGGACGGCGGGCCCACCCCGGAGCATCTGCTCGGCTTCCTCGCCGACGGCAAGGAGATCGAGGAGCTGTCCATGGTGGTGGACGAGGAACTGAAGATGATGTGCACGGTCGGCGACATGGGCGGGGTGGTGGTCGGGCCGCGGCTCAAGGAGATGGCCCATCTGGCGCACACCGAGTACGAGTTGCGCGGCCGGTCCTCGCTGGACGTCCGGGAGGTGCTGCGCGAGACGATGTTCGCGGCGACCGTGACCGGCTCTCCCGTGCAGAACGCCTGCCGGGTCATCGAGCGGCACGAGAGCGGCGGGCGCGGCTACTACGCGGGCGCGCTGGCCCTGCTCGGTGTGGACTCCGGCGGCGCGCAGACCCTGGACTCCCCGATCCTGATCCGCACCGCCGACATCGACGCGGCCGGACGGCTGCGCGTCCCGGTGGGCGCCACGCTGGTGCGCGGCTCGGACCCGGCGGGCGAGGTCGCCGAGACCCACGCCAAGGCGGCGGGCGTCCTGGCGGCCCTGGGGGTACGTCCGTCCCGGCCCCGGCCGGAGGAGTCCCGGCCCCGGCTGGCCGACGACCCCCGGGTACGGGCCGCGCTCGACGGACGCCGGGCCGCCCTGGCACCCTTCTGGCTGCGGATGCAGGAGCGCGGCGCCACGCTGAGCGGCCACGCCCTGGTGGTGGACGGCGAGGACACCTTCACCGCGATGCTGGCGCACGTCCTGCGCTGCTCGGGGCTGACCGTCACGGTCCGCCGCTACGACGAGCCGGGGCTGCGGGCGGCCGTCCTCGCCCATGAGGGGCCGGTGGTGCTGGGCCCCGGGCCCGGCGACCCCCGCGATCTCGGCGACCCCAAGATGGCGTTTCTCCGTGAGCTGACCGCCGAGGTGGTGCGCGGCCACACCGGCGGGGTCCTCGGGGTGTGTCTGGGCCATGAGCTGATCGCGGCCGAACTGGGTCTGGAGATCGTCCGCAAGGCGGTCCCGTTCCAGGGCGCGCAGTCGGTGATCGACCTGTTCGGGCGGGCCGAGACGGTCGGTTTCTACAACAGCTTCGTGGCGCGCTGCGACGACGAGGTGGCCGAGGAGCTGGCGGCGCACGGTATCGAGGTCAGCCGGGGCGCCGGTGACGAGGTGCACGCGGTACGGGGGCCCGGGTTCGCGGGGGTGCAGTTCCATCCGGAGTCGGTGCTGAGCCTGGACGGGGCCGCGGTGGTGGCGGAGCTGCTCGGTCAGACGCGGGGCACCAGGACGTTGTCCGAGCGGCGCCCGGCGAGGTAGTCGAGGACATTGCCGACGGTGGTGTCGATGATCTGGCCGACCGCGTCCCGGGTGTAGTACGCCTGGTGCGAGGTGACCAGGACATTGGGGAAGGTGACCAGGCGGGCCAGGGTGTCGTCCTCGATGGGTTCGAGGGACTTGTCGAGGAAGAACAGGCCCGCCTCCGCCTCGTACACATCGAGGCCGACGCCCGTGAAGCGGCCCGCGCGCAACTCGGTGACCAGGGCGGCGGTGTCGATCAGTCCGCCGCGACTGGAGTTCACCAGGATCGCGTCGTCCTTCATCCCGGCCAGCGCGTCGGCGTCGATGAGGTGGCGGGTCTGCTCCATCAGCGGGACGTGCAGGGAGACCAGGTCGGCTTCGGCGAGCAGCCGCTCCTTGGGTACGTAGGTCATGCCGAGGTCCAGACAGGCCGGGTTCTCGGCGATGTCCCAGCCCAGCAGGCGCATCCCGAAGCCGTGCGCGATCCGGGCGAAGCACTCGCCGATCTTGCCGGTGCCGAGCACGCCCACCGTGCGGCCGTGCAGGTCGCGGCCCATCAGTCCGTCGAGCCTGAAGTCGAAGTCCCGGGTGCGGGTGGAGGCGCGGACGATCCTCCGGTTCACGGCCATCGCGAGGGTCCAGGCGAACTCGGCCACCGAATAGGGCGAGTAGGACGAGACCCGGGCGATGGTCAGGCCGAGGCGTTCGGCGACATCGAGGTCGATGTTGTTGAAGCCGGTCGAGCGCTGGGCGATCAGCTGGGTGCCGCCGACCGCGAGGGTCTGGAGGACGCGCGGGCCGAGATCGGCGTTGACGGACGTGGAGACGATCTCGTAGCCGTGGGCGATGGGCGCGGTGTCCGCGTTCAGGAAGACCTCCACACAGCGCACCTCGTGGTGGCCGTGGAAGGCGCGTTCGATGAGGGGTTTCTCGTCGGCCTGCACACCGAACGCAAGGATCTCCACGGCCACTCCCGCCTCGTGAGGGTGAGGGCCCCAATCTACGACTCCCCCGGCCGGGCACCCCGGCGCACCGCGCCCCGCCGGTCGAACCGTCAGCCGACCCGTCAGCCGAAGAACACCCCGGCCTCCTCGTACAGCTCCGGTGAGACCGTCTTCAGCCGGGCCGTGGCGTCGGCGATCGGCACCCGCACGATGTCCGTGCCGCGCAGCGCGACCATCGTGCCGAAGGCCCGGTCGCGGACGCAGTCGATGGCGTGCAGCCCGAAGCGGGTGGCGAGCCAGCGGTCGAAGGCACTGGGCGTGCCGCCGCGCTGGACATGCCCGAGGACGGTGGTGCGGGCCTCCTTGCCGGTGCGCTTCTCGATCTGCTTGGCGAGCCATTCGCCGACGCCGGACAGCCGGACGTGCCCGAAGGAGTCCAGCGACCCGTCCTTGAGGACCATGTCCCCGTCCTTGGGGCTGGCGCCCTCGGCGACGACCACGATCGGGGCGTAGGTCGCCCGGAACCGGGAGGTCACCCAGGCGCACACCTGGTCGACGTCGAAGCGGTGCTCGGGGACGAGGATGACGTTGGCGCCGCCCGCGAGCCCGGAGTGCAGGGCGATCCAGCCGGCGTGGCGGCCCATCACCTCCACCACCAGGACCCGCATATGGGACTCGGCGGTGGTGTGCAGCCGGTCGATCGCCTCGGTGGCGATGTTCACGGCGGTGTCGAAGCCGAAGGTGTAGTCGGTGGCGGACAGGTCGTTGTCGATGGTCTTGGGGACGCCGACGCAGGGCACGCCGTGGCGGTCGGTGAGTTCCGCCGCGACGCCGAGGGTGTCCTCGCCGCCGATCACGATGAGCGCCTCCACCTCCATCCGGGCGAGGTTCTCCTTGATCCGTTCGATGCCGCCCCGCTGTTTGAGGGGGTTGGTGCGGGACGAGCCGAGGATGGTGCCGCCACGGGGCAGGATGCCCCGGACGGCGGGGATGTCGAGCGGGATGGCGTCGCCCTCCAGGGGGCCGCGCCAGCCGTCCCGGAAGCCGGTGAACTCGTAGCCGTACTCCTGCACGCCCTTGCGGACGATGCCCCGGATGACGGCGTTGAGCCCCGGGCAGTCGCCGCCCCCGGTCAGTACGCCGACGCGCATGGAATTCCGCATGGAAAGTCCCCTTCGCCGCGGTTGCCGTGTGCCGTGCGAGGTGCTGCCGTGCCACTGCAAGCACGGTACGGGTGATGCAGGTCACTTCGGCAGGGTCCGGCAGCGGACTTCCGGGACGGAAGTGCTGGGGCGCGCCCGGGACGGCGGGGCTACTCCTCGTCGAGGCCGCGCTCTATGGCGTACCGGACCAGCTCGACGCGGTTGTGCAACTGGAGCTTGCCCAGGGTGTTCTGGACGTGGTTCTGGACCGTGCGGTGCGAGATGACCAGGCGTTCGGCGATCTGCTTGTAGCTCAGACCCTTGGCGACCAGCCGCAGGACCTCGGTCTCCCGGTCGGTGAGCCGGGGGGCGCCCGGCTCGTCGGGGTCGGTGCCGGGTCCGGGCGCCGGTTCGGAGGCGAGCCGCCGGTACTCGCCGAGCACCAGCCCGGCGAGGCCGGGGGTGAACACCGGGTCGCCGACGGCGGTCCGGCGCACCGCGTCCAGCAGTTCCTCCGTGGACGCCGACTTCAGCAGATAGCCGGTGGCGCCGGACTTCACCGCCTCCAGCACATCGGCGTGCTCACCGCTCGCGGAGAGCACCAGCACCCGCAGGGCCGGGTTGTGTCCGACCAGTTCTTTGCACACTTGGACACCCGGCTTGGCGGGCAGATTGAGGTCCAGGACGAGGACGTCGGGCGCGGCGGCCCTGGCCCGGCGCACCGCCTGCTCCCCGTCCCCGGCGGTGGCGACCACCTCGAACCCGGCCTCGGTGAGATCGCGGGCGACGGCCTCCCGCCACATCGGGTGGTCGTCGACCACCATCACCCTGATCGGCCCCTGCCGCCCGTCTCCGCCGTCGCCGTCGTCTCTGCCGCTCATCGTGTTCCCCGTGCCCTCTCGGCGCCGTCGGCACCGTCCGCGTCCGCCATGGCCTTCGTACCCTGCCTGCCCTGCTTGTTCTTCGTGTCCTCGGGGGCCCTGGGTTCCTTGGGGACCCTCAGCTCGACCTCCGTGCCCTGGCCCGGCGTGGAGATCAGCTCCGCCGTGCCGCCGAGGTCGCGCAGCCGTCCCCGGATGGACAGCGCCACCCCGAGCCGCCCCTCCCCCTCGGCCTGGGCGAGCCGCCCCTCGGGGATGCCGGGCCCGTCGTCCCGTACGGTCACGATCACCGCGTCGGGCTCGTCCTCGACCAGGAGCCAGGCACGGGCCTCGTCGCCCGCGTGGAGCCGCACATTGTCCAGGGCCGCCCCGACGGCCGCCGTCAGCTCCCGCGCGGCGCCGGGCGCCAGCTCCACCGGGGCGCCGGGCTCGGCCAGACTCACCCGGCCACTGGCGTAGGGGGCGAGCAGGGTCCGCAGATCGACGGGGCCCGAGTCGTCGTCCGGCTCGTCCACGGCCCGTACGAGGGCGCCCTCGGCGGAGTCCTCGGAGACCCGGGAGACGGGCAGCAGTCCGCCGGAGACCAGGGTGCGCAGCGCCACCTCCTGCTCACCGGCCATCCGTCCCAGTTCGGCCGCCTCGCCGCCGATCACCGCGCCGCGCCGCTGCACCATCGCCAGCACCTGGAGGACGCTGTCGTGGATGTCCCGGGCGAGCCGCTCCCGCTCCCTGGTGGCGGCCTCGATCTCCAGGGCGCGGGCGAGAGTGCGCTCGGAGGCGCGGGCGACCTCGACGACATAGCCGATGGCGATGGACGCGACCCAGACCAGCATCACGTTGTGGACGGTGTCCCGCGCGGGGACGCCCCGGTGGATGAGGTTGGCGACGGCGATGGGCGTGGAGGCGACGGCGGCCCAGCGCCAGCCGCCCTTGATGGCGAAGGCGAGGGCGACCCCGGCGGTCCATATCGACGGCAGGGTGGGCCCGCCGCCGTCGACCCGCTCGGCGGAGTCCGCGACCCGGGTGAGCAGGATGCCGGTCACGGCGACGGTCAGATCGGCGGCGAGGAAGCGCTTGGTGCAGTTGGCGGCGCTCGCCACGCGGGGCAGGGTCGCGAAGGTCCACCCGGCGAGCACGGCGAAGTAGCCGATGGCGACCCAGGGGCGGGCGAACTCGTCGTAGGCGCTGACGAACAGGCCGATCGCGTAGAAGAGGGTGAGGACCCGGTAGGCGGACAGGGCACGCCACAGCGGCTGCTCGACCGACATCCGCATGACTCGCTCGCGCTTGGCCATCTCCCCCACCCCGACCGTGTGTCCCTGCCTGTGCCGCCGCCGTACGCCACGGCCGTCCCCGCCCGTACGGTCCCAGAGTGCCGTGTACGGGACCGGCGGCGCGGCTATTCGCCCGGTCGCCCGGACCGGGCAGCGGAGGCGGCCCCCTTGTCGGCCTTGGCCGCCTCCTTGGCCGCCTCTCTGGCAGCCTCCTTGGCGGCGTCCTTCTCGGCCTTGGCCGCCTCCGCGATCTGCCGTTTGGCGGCGGTCGCGTAGATGTCCACGTACTCCTGGCCGGAGAGCTTCATGATTTCGTACATGACCTCGTCGGTCAGCGCGCGAAGTACGAAACGGTCGTGTTCCATGCCCTGGTAGCGGCTGAAGTCCAGCGGGGCGCCGATCCGGATGCCGGGGCGCATCACCTTGGGCAGCACCTTGCCGGGCGGCTGGATCTTCTCCGTGTCGATCATCGCGACCGGGAGCACGGGGGCGCCGGTGGCCAGCGCCACCCGGGCCAGTCCGCCGGGCTTGCCCCGGTAGAGCCGCCCGTCGGGCGAGCGGGTGCCCTCCGGGTAGATCCCGAACAGCTCACCGCGCTCCAGCACCTCTATGCCGCTCTTGATCGCGGCCTCCCCCGCGCCGCGCGCCCCCGAGCGGTCCACCGGGAGCTGGCCCACGCCCTTGAAGAACGCGGCCGTCAGCCTGCCCTTGACCCCCGGGGTGGTGAAGTACTCGGCCTTCGCGATGAAGGTGACCTTGCGGTCCAGCACCGCGGGCAGGAAGAACGAGTCGGAGAACGAGAGGTGATTGCTGGCGAGGATCGCGGGGCCGTCGGCGGGAACGTGCTCCAGGCCCTCCACCCAGGGCCGGAAGACGACCTTCAGTGAACCCCCGACGGAAACCTTCATCGCGCCGTACAACAACCGAGTGCCTCCTGTGTCTGTCGATCAGACCTTAACCCCAGGGCCCCGCAAAGGACCCGACGACCCTGGTCGGTGTCAGTGCGGTCGCGTACGGTGAAGCACACCGAGTCGTCCGCGTGCCTCCTGTGCCGAGGTGCCCTTCCGATGAACAGGAGACCGAGGTGCCGGTCCTGCCCGGAGCCGAGCCCTACCGCCATGACGGCGGTGAGGTCGGCGTCCTGCTCTGCCACGGATTCACCGGTTCCCCCCAGTCGCTGCGCCCCTGGGCGGAGTATCTGGCCGAGCGCGGCCTCACGGTCTCGCTCCCCCTCCTCCCGGGCCACGGCACCCGCTGGGAGGACCTCCAGCTCACCGGCTGGCAGGACTGGTACGCGGAGGTGGACCGCGCGCTGACCGCCCTGACCGAGCGGTGTACGCGGGTCTTCGTCTTCGGCCTGTCCATGGGCGGCGCCCTCGCCCTGCGGCTGGCCGCCCGGCACGGCGACGCGGTGACCGGCGTGGTCGTCGTCAACCCGGCGAACAAGGTGCACGGCCTGAGCGGGTACGCCCTTCCGGTGGCCCGCCACCTGGTCCGTACGACCAAGGGGATCGCCAGCGACATCGCCAAGCCCGGCGTGGTGGAGGTGGGCTACGAACGGGTGCCGCTGCACGCCGCGCACTCGCTGCGCCACTTCTTCCAGCGGGTCGACGGCGAGCTGCCGCAGGTCACCCAGCCGCTGCTGCTGCTGCACAGCCCGCAGGACCATGTGGTGCCGCCGGTGGACTCGGCCCGCATCCTCGGCCGGGTCTCCTCCACGGAGGTCCGTGAGGTGCTGCTGGAACAGAGCTACCACGTGGCGACGTTGGACCATGACGCCGACCGGATCTTCGAGGAGAGCCTCACCTTCGTGGACCGGTACGCACCGGGTGCCGTCACGGCGGCCGGTGAGCGGGCAGGGAAGGACTCCGGAAAGGAAGGGACGGCCGCAGGTGGCTGAGCACGACTCCGACCGCGAGGACCGGGAGGACCGCGACGAGCGGGACGACCGGGAGCGGCCCGAGCCGGACGAGCAGGACGTCCCCTTCGACGAGGAGGCCGCCTGGGCGGCGATCGTCGCCGGGTACGGGGACGAGCCGCGGGACCCGCCGGGCGCCAAGCCCTTCAAGTCGGTCGAGGACCTGGCGCTGCTGGAGAGCGAGAAGAACGACGCGCAGGGCGGTGAGAGCGCCGGCCCCGGTGGTGACGCCGAGCCGCGTGAGGAGGCCGTCAAGCCGCTCGGCGGTTCGGTGGCCTTCGCCCCGGGCGTCGGCGGCCCGCGCGACTACAGCGTGGCCGAGCCGTCCGACGACGACCTGGGCGAGGACGACGAGGGGCACTTCGTGCCCCCGGAGCCGCCGCCCCTGCCGACCGCCGATGTCACGGCGAAGTTCGCCTGGCTCGCGGTGGTCGGCGGACCGCTGCTGCTTCTGCTGGCGGTGCTGCTGCGCTGGGACATGACGTGGTGGCTGGCGACGCTGGGCATCGGCGGCTTCCTCGGCGGCTTCGCGACGCTGGTGGGCCGGATGCGCACGGACGACGAGGACGGGGAGGACCCGGGGCGGGGCGCGGTGGTCTGACCCCGGGCGCGCGCTGGGTCACGCGGGCGGGATTCTGAGGGCGGCCAGGACCGGAAGGTGGTCCGTGGCCGCCCTCAGGTCTGCCGCGTCGACGCCGGGCAGGTCCAGCGGCACCCCGCAGCCGAGCACCTCGATGCCCTGGGTGGCGAAGATCGCGTCGATCCGGCTGGGCGGACCGGTACGGACCCAGGTGTCCTCCCCGCCCCAGGGGGCGGCCGTACGGCAGTCCTGGAGGCTCGCGGCGAGTCTGCGGAAGGCGGGTCCGGTGGGGCGTTCGTTGAGGTCGCCGCCCGCGAGGGCGTGCTTGGCGTCCAGGGCGGCGAGGCGGTCGAGGAGCATACCGCTCTGGGTGTAGCGCTCCGCCTTGTCGAGGCTGAGATGACAGCTGATGACCCCGAGGGGGGCGGAGGTCCCGAACTGGACGACGGCGGTCGCGAAGCCCCGGCGGTGCAGTCCGGGGGTGAGCGGGAGCAGGACGTCCTCGGTGCGGCGGACGGTGGCGCGCAGGGTGCACAGGAGGGCGGGGCCGGTTGCGGTGGCACCGCCGGTGAGGGTGACCAGGTCGGTGGCGGCGGCGAGCCGGGAGAGTTTCTTGCGCCAGCGGAAGAAGCGGGGGGCTTCTTGGATGAGGACCAGGTCGGGGGCGCAGGCGCGGATGACTCGGGCGAGGGCGGGCTGGTCGTCGCGCTGGGAGCGGATGTTGTAGCTCAGGACGCGGATGACGGCGGAGCCGTCGGGTTCGGTGGTGGAGGGGGGGAGGGGGGTGGGGGTGGTTGCTGCCATGCCGGTCAATGTACGAGGGGCTTGGCTTCTTTTGGGGGGTGCGGGTCAGTGGGGGCTGGGGTTTTCGCGCAGTTCCTCCCCCAGAGGGGGTACCCCCAGCGCCCCTGAAAGCCACCCCGCAGCCCCTTGGAAGGGTGGTCCCGGGTCTCTTGGGCGGAGTGGGTGTCAGGGGCGCCGGGGCGCCCCTGGGGGCCCGGGGTTACATCGTCGGGTCGGGCTGGCGGGCCAGGTCCGCCGCGCCTACCAGGCCCGCCTCGTTGCCCAGTTGGGCGGCGATGACCTGGGCGACCGGGCGCCAGTTGCCGCCGACCAGCCAGCGCTTGTAGGACTTGCGGATCGGGTCGAGGACGAGTTCGCCCTCGTCGGAGAGGCCGCCGCCGACGATGAAGGCGGACGGGTCGAAGAGCGAGGCGAGGTCGGCGAGACCCGCGCCCGCCCAGCGGGCCAGCTCGCGGTAGGAGTCGACGGCCACCGGGTCGCCCTGGCGGGCGGCCATGGAGATGTGCTTGCCCTCGATGCCGTCGGGCGTGCCGTCACCGAGGCCGAGCAGGATCTCGGCGCTCTCGGGGGTGGCGTTGGCGCGCTGCTTCGCGTACCGCACGAGGGCGCGGCCGGAGGCGTACTGCTCCCAGCAGCCCTGGGAGCCGCAGCCGCACTGCAGACCGTCGGGGACCATCCGGATGTGACCGAACTCGGCGGCCACCCCGAAGTGCCCGCGGCGCAGTTTGTTGCCGATGATGATGCCGCCGCCCAGGCCGGTGCCGAGGGTGATGCAGATGACGTTGCGGTGGCCCTTGCCCGCGCCGAACTTGTACTCGCCCCACGCCGCCGCGTTGGCGTCGTTCTCCACCACGACGGGGAGCCCGACCCGGGTCTCGACCTTCTCCTTCAGCGGCTCCTGCCGCCAGCGGATGTTGGGCGCGAAGTACACCGTGGAGCGCTCGCGGTCGACATAGCCCGCGGCGCCGATGCCGACGCCGACGATCTCATGTCCCGCGCGCGCGCCCTCCACGGCGGCGGCGATGGCGTCCACGATGCCGTCGGGCGTACCCGGAGTGGGCACCTTGTGGGTCGAGAGGATGTTGCCTTCCTCGTCGACCACACCGGCCGCGATCTTGGTGCCGCCGATGTCGACGCCGATGGTGAGTCCCATGAATCCCTCAGTTTCGGTCGAGCCCCGCTACGGCCAACCGTACCCGAGGTGGCCGGAACCCATGGGGCCCCAACGGGCCTCAGTCCAGGTCGATCCGCTGGTTCGGACCGGCCGGCGGGTCCTCGTCGTCGCCCCCGCGCCCGCCGTCCTCGCCGGGTACGTCCAGGTCGGCGGCGCGGGTGGTCCAGCGCTGCTCCTGGGCCTGGACCGCGGAGCGGTACGCGGCGAGCAGTTCCTGACCGGCACCGGCGAGATGGTCGAAGACGTCCGGATTGCGCTCGATCACCGGTTCCACGACCGATTTCGCCTGCTGGACGACCTGCCGGACCACCTGCTGGGCCGCCGTTCCGGCCACCGGGCCGAGCAGCGGGGCGCCAAGCCCGGACAGCTTGTCGGCGACGGTGTCGACGAGCCGCAGCAGCTCGTCGGCGGCCGAGCCGGGCGGGCTGCCGTGCTGGGCGCGGCGGCGGGCCTTCTCCTCGGCGAGGTCCTCGGCGCACGCGGTCGCCCAGGCATCGGCGTCGGTGACCGGCGTGACCGGCCCGTCCCGGCCGTCGGCCCGGTCGCGGGCGTCGGACGACGGTCGCTCTTCGCTCATCGGGCGCTCCTCGCTCATGGCGACTCCTGACTACGTCTCGTCCTTACGACGTTACCCGAACGGGCGCGGCGGCCTCAGCGCCCTGTCGGCCACAGCGCGGGGTCGGGGGCGAACCGGATGCGCAGCTCGCCCTCGCGCAGACTCGCGCCCGCGACGGTGCAGCGGCGCAGCGCGGACGGCAGCGGCACGATCCGCCGGAACCGTCCCGCGCCGAGGACGAGTTCGTCGCCGCGCCGGATCAGGTCCAGGTCGCCGCGGGCGGCGCCGGGCAGCGGGATGTGCCAGACGAGCACCCCGTCGTCGCCGAGCCGGTCGGCGATCCGCCACTCCACGGGCGCGGGCCGGGGCGCGGGGCCGGGCACGGGCAGGGCGGCGAGGTCGTCGATCCCGCGCGGATCGTGCCCGAGGTGCGGTACGAGCCGCAGGGCCGTGCCGTGCCCGCCCGCCCGCCAGTCGTCCAGCGTCTTGCGCTGCTGGGCGACGAGGCCCCCGAGCCAGGGGTCGCCGGTGTGCTCCGGGAGGACCCGGTTGGCGATCAGCGCCTCGGGGGCGCGGGCGCGCAGGGCCAGCCCGAGGGCGGCGGCCCGGACGGCGTCCGCACCGGCCGGACCGGGCTCGGCGACGATCCGTACGGTGGTGTCCGGGTCGGCGACGACGGCTTCGGCGGCGGCCAGCTCCAGGTCCCAGCGGGCGGCGGTCTGGTAGAGCGACTCGGCGGGTATGGGGACGCCCGCGAGGCGGCCGAGGACCGGGCGCAGGGCGCGGGCGGCCTGCCGTTCGGGCGGCAGCAGCCTGCGCAGATAGCGGCGCAGTTCCTCGGGGAGGGCGAGCAGGGCGAGCGCCTGCTCGGTGGGCGGCAGATCGACGACGACCAGGTCGTGGTCGTCCTCGGCGAGGGCGGCGGTACGCAGGGCGCGCAGCAGGGCGAGTTCGGGGGCGCCGGGGAGCGGGGTGAGTTCCTCGGGGTCGAGGCGTCCGGCGCCGAGCAGGTCGAGGACGGTGGTGGCGCGGTCCTGGAACGCGGCGAGGTCCTCGCGGAAGCGGGTGGCGGTGTCGGGGCGGTGGAGGGTGAGGCCGGGGGCCTCGTCCAGGGCGGGGGTGGGGGTGGGGTCGGTGGTGATGAGGAGGGTGCGGGTGCCCTGGCGGGCGGCGCGGAGGGCGGTGGCGGCGGCGATGGTGGTGCGGCCGGCTCCGCCGGGGCCGGTGACGAGGATGCTGCGCATGGCTTCCCGTTTGTGTGGTCGGGTGCGGGTGGGATGTGGCTGGTCGCGCAGTTCCCCGCGCCCCTGAAGGAACGGCGGCCCGGCGGCGACAACAAGGCGCGGCCGGTCAGCCACCGTCAATCCGCACCCGGCAACGCATCGCTACGCCGTCCCGGACTCCACCCGCTTCTTCAGGCCCGCCAGCGCGCGGTCGATGATCACCTTCTCCGCCTTCCGCTTGATCATCCCGAGCATGGGGATCTTCACGTCGACGGTCAGCCGGTACGTCACCTCCGTCACCGCACCGGACGGCTTCAGCAGATACGACCCGTCCAGCGACCGCAGCATCTGGGACTTCACCAGCGTCCAGGACACCTCATGGTCCCCGGTCCAGGTGTACCCCAGCGTCTGGTCGTCCTTGATCGCCCCGGCGTCCATCACCAGCCGCACCTGCTCGGCCCGCCCCTGCGCGTCCGTGGCGAGCACCTCGGCCTGCTTCACCTCGCCCGTCCAGTCGGGGTAGCGGGCGAAGTCCGCGATCACCTTCATCACCTCGGCGGGTGCCGCCTCGATCGTGATGCTAGAGCTGGTGTGTTCCGCCATCGCCGTGGCTCCTCCGATGCGGCCGAATAGACAGCGTGAAGGCTACCGCGCGGCCGAACGGCGGCCGTCACCACTCCAGCGCCCACGGCCGCCCCGCCTCGGCGAAGTGCCCCACGTTCACGCACTCGGTGGCCCCGATCCGCATCCGCCGCACCAGCGGCTGGTGGACGTGGCCGAACAGGGCGTAGCGGGGCCGGGTGCGCCGGATGGCGTCGAGCAGCGCCCGCGAGCCCCGCTCGAAGCGGCGGGCGACCGTGTCGTAGACCAGTTCCGGTACCTCGGGCGGGATGTGGGTGCACAGCACGTCGACCTCGCCGACCGCCTCGATCTTCGCCGCGTACTCCTCGTCGTCGATCTCGTAGGGCGTGTGCATGGGGGTGCGCAGGCCGCCGCCGACGAAGCCGAAGGTCCAGCCGCCGATCTCGGTCCGCTCGCCGTCCAGCACGGTGGTGCCGGGTCCGGCGTACTCCGGCCACAGGGGCGGGATGTCGACATTGCCGTAGGTGGCGTACGTCGGGGTGGGGAAGGCCGCGAACAGCTCGGCGTACTGCCGTCGTACCGCTGTCTCGATCACGGTGGCGCGGTCCTCGCCGATGCCCGCCCACAGCCGGGCGCCGAACTCCCGGGCCTCGGTGAACCGCCGCTCGGTGCGCAGCGCCACGATCCGGTGGGCGTTCTCGACGCCGAAGAGGTCGGGGAAGATCCCGCGTGAGTGATCGGCGTAGTCGAGGAAGAGGACCAGGTCACCGAGGCAGATCAGGGCGTCGGCGCCCGCCCCGGCGGTGGCCAGGTCCCTGGCGTTGCCGTGCACGTCACTGATCACATGCACGCGGTGACGGCGGCCGGGGGCGGGTGTGGGGGCCATGGCGATCAAGGGTAGGCGGGTGCGGCATAAGTGAACAGTGTCGGATAGGCCCCCGGTTACTGGCCGGTCCGGAAAGGGGTGGACTACTGTGCGCGCAGGAACACCAAAATCCGTGTGACGCAGCGAACATCTCGCCGGTCCCCCTGTCGAAGACGCCATACCGGCGGGTAACGTCCGGGCCGTCCAGTCGTACTCAGGATTTCGGCCACGGGGCCCGGAGGCCCGGCGAACGCCCTGAGCACCTGCCCGAGCCTTGGACCGCACCGTCGCATCACACAACGTCGTGGCACCGGTGCCCTATGAGGAGCAGCAGTCTTGCGCGAGTTCAGCCTTCCGGCTTTGTACGAGGTCCCCGCGGACGGCAACCTGACCGACATCGTCCGCAGAAACGCCGCGCAGCATCCCGACGTCGCCGTGATCGCCCGCAAGGTCGACGGCGGCTGGCAGGACGTGACGGCCACCGCCTTCCTCGCCGAGGTGCGGGACGCGGCCAAGGGCCTGATCGCGGCGGGTGTGCAGCCCGGCGACCGGGTGGGCCTGATGTCCCGCACCCGCTACGAGTGGACCCTGCTGGACTTCGCGATCTGGACCGCGGGCGGGGTCACCGTCCCGGTGTACGAGACCAGCTCGGCCGAGCAGATCCAGTGGATCCTCGGGGACGCGGGCGTCACCGCGTGCGTCGTGGAGAGCGCCGGGCACGCCGACACCCTGGAGTCGGTCCGCGACCGGCTGCCGGAGCTGAAGCACGTCTGGCAGATCGACGGCGGCGCGGTCGAGGAACTGGGCGGACTCGGCCAGGACGTCTCCGACGACACCGTCGACGAGCGCTCCTCCCTCGCCAGGGCGGACGACCCGGCGACCATTGTCTACACCTCCGGCACCACCGGCCGGCCCAAGGGCTGTGTCCTCACCCACCGCGCCTTCTTCGCGGAGTGCGGCAACGCCGTGGAACGGCTGCGCCCGCTGTTCCGCACCGGTGAGTGCAGTGTGCTGCTCTTCCTGCCGCTCGCCCATGTCTTCGGGCGGCTGGTGCAGGTCGCGCCGATGATGGCGCCGATCAAGCTGGGTCTGGTCCCGGACGTCAAGAACCTCACCGACGAACTGGCCAGCTTCCGGCCGACGCTGATCCTGGGCGTCCCGCGCGTCTTCGAGAAGGTCTACAACTCGGCGCGCGCCAAGGCCCAGGCCGACGGCAAGGGCAAGATCTTCGACAAGGCGGCGGACACCGCCATCGCGTACAGCAGGGCCCTGGACACCCCGTCCGGCCCGGCGCTGGGCCTGAAGATCAAGCACAAGGTGTTCGACAAGCTGGTCTACGGCAAGCTGCGCGCGGTGCTCGGCGGACGCGGCGAGTACGCCATCTCCGGCGGCGCCCCGCTGGGCGAGCGGCTCGGGCACTTCTTCCGCGGTATCGGCTTCACCGTCCTGGAGGGCTACGGGCTGACCGAGACCTGCGCGGCGACCACCTTCAACCCCTGGGACCGGCAGAAGATCGGCACGGTCGGGCAGCCGCTGCCGGGTTCGGTGGTGCGGATCGCCGACGACGGCGAGGTGCTGCTGCACGGCGAGCACCTGTTCAAGGAGTACTGGAACAACCCGTCCGCGACCGCCGAGGCGCTGGCCGACGGCTGGTTCCACAGCGGGGACGTCGGCACGCTGGACGAGGACGGGTATCTGCGGATCACCGGCCGCAAGAAGGAGATCATCGTCACCGCGGGCGGCAAGAACGTGGCCCCGGCGGTGATCGAGGACCGTATCCGGGCGCACGCGCTGGTCGCCGAGTGCATGGTGGTCGGTGACGGACGGCCGTTCGTGGGGGCGCTGATCACGCTCGACGAGGAGTTCCTCGGGCGGTGGGCGGCGGACCACGGGAAGCCTGCCGGCTCCACCGCGGAGTCCCTCGCCGGGGATGTGGATCTGCTGGCGGCGATCCAGAGCGCTGTGGATGACGGGAACGCGGCGGTGTCCAAGGCGGAGTCCGTGCGGAAGTTTCGGGTGCTGCGGTCTCAGTTCACGGAGGAGTCGGGGCATTTGACTCCGTCGTTGAAGCTGAAGCGGAACGTTGTTGCCAAGGATTTCGCTGAGGAGATTGAAGCGATTTACGGTAAGTGACGCGCCTAATGGGGGGGCTGGTTCGGGTTGTGGGGCGGGTGCGGGTGGTGTGTGGCTGGTCGCGCAGTTCCTCCCCCAGAGGGGGTACCCCCAGCGCCCCTAAAAGCAAAAGCCTGGTCGCCTGCGTTCGTCAAAAGGTCCCCCGGCGCTACAGCAACGCCCGCAGGTCACTCGCCAAATGATCCCAGCGCCATTTCTCCTCCACCCAGTGTCTGCCTCGCTCTCCCATGCGGTGGCGGAGTTCTGGGTCGGAGAGGAGGGTGATGACACGGTCCGCCGTGTCTTCGGGGGATGTGCCGCGGACCACCCAGCCCGTCTCGCCGTCCAGGACCGCGTCGGGGGCGCCGCCCGAGTCTCCGGCGACGACCGGGAGGCCGGTCGCGGAGGCTTCGAGGTAGACGATGCCGAGGCCCTCGACGTCCAGACCGCCGCGCCGGGTGCGGCAGGGCATGGCGAAGACATCACCGGCGCCGTAGTGCGCGGGCAGCGCGGACCACGGGACCGGGCCGGTGAAGAACACCGAGTCGGTGACGCCGGTCTCCTCGGCGAGGCGGCGCAGGTCCTTGGCGTAGGGGCCGCCGCCGACGATCAGCAGGGCGGTGTCCGGGTGGTGGGCCAGGATGCGGGGCAGGGCGAGGATCAGGGTGTCCTGGCCCTTGCGCGGGACCAGCCGGGAGACACAGACGACCACCGGACGGTCGGTGAGCCCGAGCCGGGCGCGGACCTCGGCGCCGCCGGAACCCGGGTGGAAGGTCTTCTCGTCGACGCCGGGCGGCAGTTGGACCATCCGGGCGGCGGCCTCGGGGGTGAGCGCGGCGGCGATCCGGGAGCGGGTGTACTCGCCGAGGTAGGTCAGGGTGTCGGTGCCCTCGCCGATCCGGCGCAGCAGTTGGCGGGCCGCGGGCAGTTGGGCCCAGCCCGCCTCATGGCCGTGCGTGGTGGCGACCAGCCGCTCGGCACCGGCCCGGCGCAGCGCGGGCGCCATCAGACCGAGCGGGGCGGCGGCCCCGAACCACACCGCCGTACAGCCGTGTTCGCGCAGCAGGGAGACGGCCCGCCGGGTGGCGCCCGGCGTCGGCAGCAGCATCGTCGTACGGTCCCGTACGACGGTGAAGGGCTGCTCGGCGTCGAAGGCGGCGGTGGCCTCGGCGCCCTCGGGGCCGCGCTTCCAGGTGGAGGCGTAGACGACCAGCCGCTCGGGGTCGAGACGCAGGGCCATGTTGTGCAGGAACGCCTGGATTCCGCCGGGGCGGGGCGGGAAGTCGTTGGTCACGACGAGGGTCTTGCGCATCGCCGCTGAGCCTACCCAACGTAGACTCACGGCTCGGCACGGCCGGGCTCAGGAACAGGGGCGTCTGTGGAAAAGTCGGATATGCGGCGGGCTTTGCCATGGCTGCTCTCGGTGTGGACGCTCACCCGGCTGGGTCTGCTGCTCTTCGTGTACAAGACCTGGGTCTTCGCGGGCCCCGATGTCACCAGCGATGTGTCGGTGATCTACCAGGGCTGGTACGAGGTGCTGCGCACCGGCACGTTCCCGCTGGACGACGTCACCTGGCAGTACCCGCCCGCCGCCGCGCTGCCGATCCTGGCGCCCGCCCTGCTGCCGTCCCTGGAGTACGCGCACGCGTTCTTCGCGCTGGCCTGCGCCGCGGATCTGGTGGTGCTGGTGCTGCTGGTGTACGCGGGTTCCCGTCCGGGCCGCTCGCCGCGCGGTGCCTGGGTGTGGGTGGCGGGCGTGCCGCTGCTGGGCCCGACCGTGTACGCCCGCTACGACGTGATGGTGACCGCCGTCGCCGTCGCCGCACTGCTGGCGGGGGCCACGCGGCCCCGGCTGATGGGGGCGCTCGCGGGGTTCGGGGCGATGCTGAAGGTGTGGCCCGCGCTGGTGCTGCTGGGGGTGGTGCGGCGCCGGGCGTGGGCGGCGGCGCTGGTGACCATGGCCGCGGTGGCGGCGGTGAGCTGGCTGGCGATGCCGGGGGCGTTCGCGTTCCTGACCTTCCAGCGGGACCGGGGCACGGAGGTGGAGTCGCTGGGCGCGCTGGTGTTCCACTTCGCCCGGCACTTCGGCTGGGAGGGGCAGGTGCTGCTGAACTACGGGTCGGTGGAATTCCTCGGCCCGTATGTGGAGGTGGTCAGCGGGGCGGCGCTGGTGCTGTCCGGGCTGGCGTTCGCCTGGCTGCTGCTGTGGCGGCTGAGGGCGGCGCGGTTCGAGGCGTGGACGGCGGCGGACGCGGCGTTCGTGGCGGTGCTGATGTTCACGGTCACCAGCCGGGTGATCAGCCCGCAGTACATGGTGTGGCTGGTCGGGGTGGCGGCCGTCTGCCTCGGCTACCGGGCGAGCCGGATGCTGGTGCCCGCGCTGCTGGTGCTGGTGGCCTGTCTGGTGACGGTGCTGGAGTTCCCGCTGTGGTTCTCGCACGTGGTGACGAGCACCCCGCTGGGCGTGACCCTGCTGGTGGTGCGCAACGGCCTGCTGGTCGCGGCGGCCCTGATCGCCGCGCGTCTGCTATGGCGGGACACGGTCCCGCCGAGGTCCGCGCGCGCCCCGCTGTCCCCGGCGGAGCCGACCCCGCGCGACGGCGCCCGGGTCCCGTCACCGTGAGCCGGGACGGGGACTGCACCGCGGCTCACTCCTCCCCCGTCCCGGTCGTCAGATACGCCCGCCACTCCGCCACGAACGCGTCCTCGCTCACGCCCAGCACCTTCTCCAGGGCCGAGGCCACCGCGCCCTCGCGGGTCTCATGGGTGGCGACCGCGCGGTAGAAGTCGGCCAGCGGCTGTTCGCCCCAGCGGTCGGCGATCATGCGGCAGGCCAGCCAGCCGGACTCGTAGGCGCGGGCCAGGGTGGCGGGGTCGTCGGTGAAGCCGAAGTCGTCGTCGGCGGGGAGGTTCTCCGGCGGCTCGCCCGCGGCGAGCGCGCGGGCCAGCTCGGGGGCGATCTCGGCGGGGGTGCGGTCGGTGCCCCGGTAGCCGACCCAGTCGGCATAGCCCTCGGAGAGCCACAGCGGGGTGGCGGCGTCGGTGTGGGCGCGGGTGGCCACATGGGTGGTCTCGTGGGTGAGCACCACCTGCCGTCCGGTGGTGCCCAGGTCGGCGTACGCCTCGGGGTTGACGATGATCCGGTCGGCGGGCGCGTCCCCGGTGGCGCCGACCTCGCCGGTGGTGACCGCGGCGATGCCCCGGTAGGAGGCCGCGGGCGACCCCAGCAGCCCCGCCATGCCCTCCAGGGACGCCGGTACGACGACCAGGACGCGCCGCCCCCAGTCGGTGCCCCAGGCGTCGGAGACGGCCGGGACGGCACGGTCGGCGAGGGCGGCGTAGTCCCGCAGGGAGCCCTCCGGGGCGCCCGCGACGCCCAGGACCAGGCTGCGGGTGCCCTGGACCGCCCGTACCGGGCCCTGGTCCCAGAGCTGCTGCGCCGCCTGGTCGGCGGGGCGGTCGGCGGTGAGGCGCCAGGTGCCGTCGGCGGCGCGGGTGAGGGTGAGGGAGCGGGCGGTGGTGACGGGGGCCCGGTCGTAGCCCTGGACGCGGTAGCTCAGCTCGGCATCCGCTGAGTAGGTGCCGTCACCGGCCCCGGGGTCCAGGTCGGTGAGGCGGTAGGACCAGTCGGCCAGCGGGAGGGCGGAGAGGTGGTCCCCGCCGGGCGGGGTGCCGGTGGACCGGTAGGCGGCGGTGTCGCCCGCGAGGAGGGCCTCCGCACGGCGGTCCAGGAGCCGCTGGACGTCCGCGCGGCCGGTGTCCGGGGCGGGCCGCCCGGCACAGGACACCAGCGGCACCAGGGCCACCAGCAGTGCGCACACCGCGGTGGTCCTGGGTATCCGGGCGCGCCGTCGACCAGCCATCTTCACGATCGTAAGGCGCGCGGCGGGGTCAGACGCGGGTGACCGAGTCGATCGGCATCATGCCGACCGGGTCGTAGCGCACCGGGGCGCCGGGGTAGGGGGCGTGCACGACCTGTCCATTGCCGACGTACATGCCGACATGGCTGGCGTCGGAGCGGTAGGTGACGAGGTCGCCGGGCTGGGCCTGGGCGAGCGGGACATGCTGTCCGGCGTGCCGCTGGCCCTGGGAGGTGCGCGGGATGGCGACCCCGGCCTGGGCGTAGGACCACTGGGTGAGCCCGGAGCAGTCGAAGCCGCTGGGGCCGTTGGCGCCCCAGATGTAGGGCTTGCCGACGGCGGAGCGGGCGGCGGCGACCGCGGCGGCGGCCCGGCCGGAGGCGGGCTGGACGCCGGTCAGGTCGGGCAGCTCGGCGCGGCCGGAGCGGGAGGCGCGGTCGTAGGCGGCGCGGTCGTCGTCGGGCAGCGCGTTGAGCAGGGCGCGGGCCTTGGCGAGCTTGCCCTCGACGGTCTTCTTGTGGGCGGCGACGGCCTTGCGGCTCTTCTCCAGTTCGGTCAGGCGTCCGGTGGCCTCGGTGCGCTCCTGGGCGAGGGCGCGCAGGGCGTTCTGGAGTTCGGTGAGCTGTCCGGCCTGGCGGGCGCTGATCCGGTCCAGGGCGGCGGCCTTGTCGAGGTAGTCGTCGGGGTCTTCGGAGAACAGCAGGGCGACGGAGGGGTCGACACCGCCGGAGCGGTACTGGGCGCCGGCCAGCGAGCCGAGGGCCTCGCGCATCTCGTTGACCCGCTCCTGCTGGCGGGCGATGCGGTCCTGGGTGCGGCGGACCTCGCCGCGCAGGGTGTCGGTGCGTTCGTCGGCCTTGTTGTACGCCTCGGTGGCCTGCTCCGCCTCGGTGTAGAGGCGGTCGACCTCGGCCCGGGTGTCGTCGGCGGGAGCTGCGGGCGCGGCGGTGGCCGGTACGGCACCGAGTGCGGCGACGGCGGCGGAGAGCACGGAGACGGCGACGCACGCCCCCCGGTCGAACCCGGACGGTGCCTGACGGCGATGGGACCCCACGGGAAGCCGTGCTCCTTCCACTGGACGACTCAAACGCGGCAGACAGTAGCCGGGTGACGGGTCGTCGGCCAAAGACCTCGGAGGGCACGCACAGTGACGCCCCGCCGCTGACGCAGGTCACCGGCGGGGCGTGGGGTCACTTCGGGGTTCGGGATTCGCCCGTTCGGGCGGTCCCCCGTGTCGTGGGTCGACGCGGGGCGTGGATCAGATCCGCACGCCGAACTGGAAGGGCATGTTGTTGATGGACTCGTAGCGCACGACGGCACCGGTGCGCGGGGAGTGCAGGACCTGGCCGTTGCCGGCGTAGAAGCCGACGTGGTGCAGGTCGCCGTAGAAGATGACCAGGTCGCCGACCTTGAGGTCGGACTGGGAGTAGATGCGGGTGCCGAAGCTGGCCTGCGCCTGGGAGGTGCGCGGGATCTGCATCCCGGCCTGGGCGTAGGCCCAGGAGGTCAGGCCCGAGCAGTCGAACGAGGAGGGGCCGGAGGCGCCGTAGACGTAGGGGCTGCCGATGACGCTCTGGGCGGCGGCGTAGGCCGACATGGTGCGGCCGGAACCGGCCGGGGCGTCGCCGAGCTGGACGCGGTCGGCGCTGTCGCGGCTGGCGCGCTGCTCCTCCTGCTGGAGGGCGGCCTTCTCGGCGGCGGTCAGCGAGTTGAGCAGCTTCTGCGCCTCGGCCAGCTTGGACTTGACCTCGTCCTTCTTCTTGCCCAGTTCGTCGCGGGTGGCGGAGAGGTCCCCCAGCTTCTCGGACGCCTCGGCGCGGTCCTGGGCGAGGACCCGCTGCTTGTCCTGGATCTTCTCCAGGGCGTCGACCTGCTGGCTGCTGAGCTGGTCGAGGGTGGACGCCTTGTCGAGGTAGTCGTCCGGGTCGGCGGAGAGGAAGAGCTGCACGGACGGGTCGATACCGCCGGAGCGGTACTGGGCGCTGGCCATCGAACCGAGGCCCTCGCGCAGCTCGTTGACCTCTTCCTGGCCCCGGGCGACGTTGTCCTGGATGGTGGAGATCTCCTTCTGGAGCTTCTCCTGCTTCTCCTTGGCGCCGTTGTACTTCTCGGTGGCTGCCTCGGCCTCTTCGTAGAGCTTGTCGACCTTCGCCTTGACCTCGTCCTTGGTCGGCTTCTCGCTCGGGGCGGCCTGGGCGGCCTGGGAGCTGATGGCGACAGCGGCGGCGGCCGCGGTGGTCAGCACGGTCACACGTGCACGGCTCGGCTGCTTGGGTCGACGGTGGGACGCCACGAAGGCGAGCTCCTTCTTCCTCCAGCCGCCTACCGAGACGCCGGCGGGCGGTGCCCCTCCACCGTCGCCCCTTATGGGCGATCAACCGAGTGGAGGTTCGACGCCAGACCCTAGTGACCCGGTTGTGATCAGTTCAAATCCTCAGCTGAAAAATCTCGCCCCTCCGGCGATTATTTACACACAACTCACATGCCGTGATGCCCGATTGACCGTACGTGGCACCAAGATCCGATGAATTCGGGCATTCAACTCGAAGGTGATGCTTGGGACTCACGCCCTGTGAGGGGGCGCATCCATGGCAAGCGGTCAGCCTCGGGCGAACCGTTTCAGAAGGACCGCGGAGGCGACCGGCCGTGCCCCGGCCCGCGCCACCCCGTCGGCCACCTCACGGTCGGTGGAGACGACGATCACCGGACGGCCCGGCGGCTCGGCCCGCACCAGCTGCCGGATCAGCTCGTCCGCGGTGACCCCGGGCTTGGAGAACAGCACCCGGACCCCGCGCGGCGGCGCCAGCAGCACCGGCGCGGCCAGTTCCGCCCCGTCGAAGACACAGGTGACCTCGGCGCCGGACTGGGCGGCGAGCTGGGCCAGCTGGCCGAGCAGCCGCAGCCGCTGCTTCTCCAGCGGCATCTGCGGATAGCCGGTCTTGGTGACGTTGTAGCCGTCGACCACCAGATGCGCCTGCGGCAGCGCGAGCAACTGGTCCAGAACGGCCGGGTCGTGCTCCGACAGCGCCCGCGCGGCGATGTCCTTCGGGGTCATCCGGCCCGGCTCGACCGCGTCCACGGTCTCCGCGGGCCGTACCGACACCGGGGGCAGGGCGAGTTCGCGGCGCAGTCCCTGCGCGGCGTCCAGGACCGTGTCCAGCAGCAGTCTGACCCGCATGTCCTCGACGCTGCGGCCCTCCCGGGCGGCCCGCCGGGTGGCCTCGAGGGCGGCCTCGGACTCACCGAGCCGGGCCTTCAGCCGCCGGGACTCGCTCTCGGCGGCGGACACCTGGGCGTGCCCGTCGGCGCGCACCGCCTCCAGCTCGCCCTGCACCTTGCGCAGCGCCGCCTCGCCGCGCCGGATGTCGCTGAGGGCCGCGCGCAGCTTGCGGTGAAGCGATTCCGCTTCCTTGCGGGCGCCGTCCAGTTCGGTGCGCAGCCGCTCGGTCTCGGCGCGGATCTGGTCCTGGGCGGCGGCCAGCGCCGTGCGCAGCCGCTCCAGTTCGGCGCGGTTCTCGTCGTCGGCGCGCTCGGCGTCCGCGCGCTGGGCCTCCTCACCGGCCGCGGTGACCAGCTTCACCCAGCCGGTGGGACGCAGCACATACGCCGCCGCCGCCACATCCAGCGGATCGGCGGCGGGCGGCGGGGCACCGGAGTCCAGCGCGCCGGTCAGTTCCGGCTGGGCCTCCCGCAGCTTCTCGCCGATGCGCTGACGGAACAGCGCGTCGCTCTCCAGCGCGGCGGCCATCGCGTTCCCGGCGAACTTGGCGCGCCGGTTCGGGGCGAACCGGGCGTACTGCCGCAGCTGCGCGGGCAGCTCGGTGACGGTCAGCCCGCCGAAGCCGTCGGAGACGATCTGCACGACCCGGCGGCGCACCCCGTCCGGCAGTGGACGGTCGAGCACCTCGGCGGCGCCGTCGCCCGGCCCCCCGCCTGTGGTCTCCACCATCCGTCACCCCAATACCTGTGCCGATCCCGGGCCGGGATCGGCGGTCGGGGGCCCCGGCTCCGTCAGGAGTCGGCGCCCGGCCTGTCCACCAGTTCCACCTGGTCCACCGCGTTGCACCAGCGGCAGCGCACCGACTCGATGGTCTCACTGAGCACCTCGCGCTCCTCGACCTTCGGCTCACCGGCCAGGTCCAGGTGGACATACTCGACGACCTTCGACGAGCGCGTCACATCGAAGCGGGTGAGATTGCCGCAGAGGGTGCAGCGCCACCGCGAGGTGGCGGTGGGCAGGGGAACCGTCATCGTGGGCGTCCGCTTCCTTCTGTCTTCGTCGGGGCCGGGACGTTCCTTGAGCGCCCCGCGCCGCGGGGCGGCGGGGTGAGCGCCGCCGCACCTCTTCCAGTGTCGGCGACGCGCCGGGCAGCCCGGAACGTGTGGGTGGTAACCCTACGGCCTGGGGGCCCGGCGACGCCCATCGCGGGACGGCGGCGAGGCGGTCTGCACGGTTGCGTCCCGGTACGTCATGCTCTGTAGCCATGACCGGCAACTGGAGCGGGACGGCGGACCGGGCGGCGGCGCTGCCGCGTAGACCGGCGGGTCCGGTGACGTACACGCTGATCGCGCTGTGCTGTCTGGTCTTCCTGATCGGCCCCGCCTCCGGATTCAATCCGTCCTACGGCACCGGTGACGCGCTGCTGGCCGCGCAGCGGAGCTACTTCCGGCACTGGGGCGTCGTTCCCGCACAGTTGTTCGAAGGTGACCCCCGGGCCGTGCTGACGCCCGCGACCGCGCTGTTCATCCACGGCAGCTGGGTCCATCTGCTCGGCAACATGCTCTTCCTCTACGTCTTCGGAGTGCTGACCGAGGAGCGGATGGGCCGCGTCGAGTTCACCCTGTTCTATCTGGGCTGCGGCTATCTGGCGCTGCTGGGCTATGCCGCCGCGCACGCGGACTCCGATCAGTCGCTGGTCGGCGCCTCCGGGGCGATCTCCGCGGTCCTCGGCGCCTTTCTGTGTGCCTTCCCCCGGGCGCGGGTGACCAGTCTGCTGCCGTTCCTGTTCTTTCTGCCGCTGCGCTTCCCGGCGTGGGTGGTGCTGCCGTTCTGGGTGACGCTCCAGTGGATCGCGGCGGGCCGCGCCGAGCAGGGGCCCGGGGTGGCCTATCTCGCCCATCTGATCGGCTTCGGCCTGGGCTTCTGCTACGCGTGGGCCCGGTTCGGACGGGCGGCTAGAGTGAAGCCCGCCCCAGCCCCGGCCCGCGAGGGAGAGAACCAGCCGTGATCACCGCGATCGTCCTGATCAAGACCAGCGTGGACCGGATTCCCGAGATCGCCGAGCGGATCGCCGCGCTGGACAGCGTCAGCGAGGTCTTCTCCGTGACCGGTACGTACGACCTGATCGCCATGGTGCGGGTCAAGGACCACGAGGACCTCGCCGAGGTGATCCCGGGCCGCATCAGCAAGATCCCAGGAGTGGAGGCCACGGACACCCACGTCGCCTTCCGCACCTACAGCCAACACGACCTTGAGGCGGCTTTCGCAATCGGCCTGGACTCGTAAAGGGCCTTTTTCTTTTAGGGGCGCTGGGGGTACCCCCTCTGGGGGAGGAACTGCGCGACAAGCCACGACGGACCCGCACTCGCCACGCAACCTTCCGACGCCCCCTCTGAGGCGACAAAACCCCGCCCCCCAGATGAAGAAACCCTCACCCAAACTTCATCCCCGGGCGCCCACACAACACCCAGCATCGCAACCATGGTCTTCTCCCACCGCATGGCCGCCCTCGCCGCAGTCGTCGTGATCCCCTTGGGCATCGCCGCGACCAGCTTCGCGCTCACCGACCGGCCGGAGTCCCCCGAGGTGCCGGCCAAGGTGGAGCTGGACAGCGGCTCCCCGACGGCGGACCCCGGCCTCCCGGCCCCCACCCCCAGCGACGAGGTGGTCTCACCACCGCCCGCCACCGACGCCCCACCGACCCCGTCCCCCGGCACCTCCGGCGGCTCCGGCACCACGAACAACCCCAACGGCTCCAGCAACCCCAGCACCGGCGGAAACAATGACGACGACCGAGGCGGACCGGCCGGCACCGGGGACGACGACGCGGACGACGACGGTCCCGCAGGCGACGACGGCTGAGCGAGGCCGTGCCCGCGTCTCCGCCCGGGTCCGCATCCTGCTGTGGCTGCTGCTGGTGATGACCGTGGCCTTCGGCTCGGTCGCCACCACCGTACGGACGATCCTGCTGCGCGACACCGATCAGCGCATCGCGGATCTGCTGGCCCAGGAGGCCGTGGAGTTCACCCAGTTCGAGGAGCGGGGCGTCGACCCGGCCGGCGGACGCCCGTTCACCGACCCGACCCGGCTGCTGCGGGTGTTCCTGGAGCGCCAGCACGCCGACGCCGACGAGGAGCTGATCGGGCTGGTCGCGAGCCGCGGCCCCGACCCGGCGAAGATCATCCAGCAGCGGGAGATCCCGGCCGCGGTGCCGCTGCACCAGGACGCCGACGCCCGCCGGGAGATCTTCGGCTCTGCCGCGACCACCGGCACGCTGTCCCGTCCGGCGGGGCAGATCCGCTGGGCCAAGGTGGAGATCGCCCCCTACGGCGGTGAACCGGAGGCCGCCTTCGTGGTCGCCTTCCATCCGCAGCGCGAGCACGAGCGGGCCGACGAGGTGTTCCGCATCCTGCTGGCCATCTCCGGCGTCGCCCTGCTGATGACCACCGGCATAGGCTGGGTCGTCGCCGGGCGGATACTCCAGCCGGTCCGGCTGGTGCGGGCCGCCGCCGCGCAGCTCACCGAGCAGGACCTCACCCGGCGGATACCGGTCCACGGCCGGGACGACATAGCGGCGCTCGCCGAGACCTTCAACGACATGCTGGACCGGCTGGAGCGGGCGTTCGCCGCCCAGCGGGAGTTCGTGGACGACGCCGGGCACGAGCTGCGCACCCCGATCACCATCGTGCGCGGCCATCTCGAAGTCATGGGCGACGACCCGGCCGAGCGGGAGGAGACGGTCCGGCTGGTCACCGACGAACTCGACCGGATGAGCCGGATCGTGGAGGACCTGCTGCTGCTCGCCAAGGCCGAACGCCCCGACTTCGTCGCCCCGGAACCCGTCCAGCTCGCCGAACTCACCGCCGACGTCTACGTCAAGGCGCGGGCGCTGGGCGAACGCGACTGGCAGCTCGCCGAGGTCGCCGACGCCGAGGTCCGGCTCGATCCGCAGCGCATCACCCAGGCCATGGTCCAGCTCGCGCAGAACGCGGTGCAGCACACCGGCCCCGGCAAGCGGATCAGCATCGGCTCGCGCGCCGACGGCAGCCGCGTCGAACTGTATGTCGCCGACTCCGGTACGGGCGTACGCCCGCAGGACGCCGACGTCATCTTCGAACGGTTCCGGCGCGGCACCGCCCGGCGCGGCACCCGGGGCTCCGGCGCCGGACTCGGGCTGTCCATCGTGCGGGCCATAGCGGAGGCGCACGGCGGCCGGGTGGGGCTGCGCGAGACCGACGGCGGCGGCGCCACCTTCGTCCTCACCCTGGAAGAGACCCGCCCGAGCCCTGGAGGGAAGCCCCTGTGAACCGCATCCTCATCGTCGAGGACGAGGAGCGCATCGCCTCCTTCGTGGAGAAGGGACTGCGCGCCAACGGCTTCACCACCACCGTCGTCGGCGACGGCGAGGCGGGCTACGAGTACGGCCTCACCGGCGGTTTCGACCTGATCGTGCTGGACATCGGGCTGCCCGGCCGGGACGGCTTCACCGTGCTGCGCGAACTGCGCGAGGCCCGGGTGACCACCCCGGTCA
Organism: Streptomyces sp. NPDC048290; assembly: GCF_040652095.1. NCBI lineage: Bacteria > Bacillati > Actinomycetota > Actinomycetes > Kitasatosporales > Streptomycetaceae > Streptomyces > Streptomyces sp. NPDC048290. Next base: position 126,431 of record NZ_JBEZLM010000008.1, on the reverse strand, counting down.
TCGTGCTCACCGCCCGTGACTCGGTGCGCGACACCGTGGCCGGTCTTGAGGGCGGCGCCGACGACTGGATGACCAAGCCGTTCCGCTTCGAGGAACTCCTCGCCCGGGTCCGGCTCCGGCTGCGTACGGCGGCCAGGGCGCCGGAGGTCACCGTGCTGAAGTCCGGCCCGCTCACCCTGGACCTGCGCACCCGGCGGGCCCGCTCCGGGGAGCGCACGGTCGATCTGACGGCCCGGGAGTTCGTCCTGCTGGAGCTGTTCCTGCGCCACCCCGGCCAGGTACTGTCCCGCGAACAGATCCTCTCCCACGTCTGGGGCTACGACTTCGACCCCGGTTCGAACATCGTGGACGTCTATGTCCGCGCCCTGCGCAAGAAACTGGGCGCCGAACGGGTGGAGACGGTACGGGGGATGGGGTACCGGTTGCCGGTGTGACGGGCGGGGGCGACGGGGGCAGCGGGGGCGAAGGGGACGGAGGGGGCAGCGGGGGCGAAGGGGACGGAGGGGGCGGCGGGGGCGAAGGGGTGGGGCGGCGCGGCGGCGGGCGCGCCCGGTGAACGGCCCTCACCAGCCCGCATGAAGTCTCTTTCATCGACGGCTCATCAAGGGCTCACCGCCCCCGTGAACGCTCGATGGCGTGACCCTGAACCTCCGTCTGACCGTGGGCCTGTGCCTGGCGTTCTCGCTGTGCGCCGTGCTGGCGGTCCCCGGCACCTTCCCCGGCCTGTCCGGCACCGCCCGTCTCACCCTCGCCGTCTTCGCGCTGGCGACCTGCGCCTGGATCGCCACCCCGATCGACGACACCTATATCGCGCTCGGCGCCGGACTGGCGCTGACCGTGACCGGGGTCATCAGCAGCGACACCTTCTTCGGCACCCTCGGTGACTCCACCGTATGGCTGCTGATCTGCGCGTTCGTCCTGGCCGCCGCGGTGGCCAGGACCGGACTCGCGGGACGGGCGGCGGCCTTTCTGGTCGGCGGCGCCACGTCCGTACGGCAGCTGACCCATCTGACCACCGCGGCGCTGGTCGTCACCGCGTTCGCCGTCCCGGCCACCTCCGGGCGGGCGGCGCTGGCGCTGCCGGTGTTCCTCGCCCTCGCCAAGGTGCTGTCCGCGCACCGGCGGCTGGTGGTGATGCTGGCGCTGCTGTTCCCGACGGTGATCCTGCTGTCGGCGGTCGCCACCCTGATCGGCGCGGGCGCCCATCTGATCACGGTGTCGGTGCTGTTCGAATCCACCGGGGAGCGGGTCGGGTTCACCGAGTGGCTGCTGATCGGGCTGCCGCTGGCCGTGGTGTCGTCGCATGTCGCGGCGGAGGTGGTGCTGCTGACGACGACCCGGCGGGCCGACCGGAAGCTGCCGATCGCGATCAGCGCGGCGGACATCCAGGAGCACTCCGAGGAGCCGGTCACCGGGCCGTGGTCCGCGGCCGAGTCGCGCTGCGCGCTGCTGCTGGCGACGGTGGTGCTGCTGTGGTGCAGCGAGCCCTTGCACCAGGTGCCGCCGGCGCTGGTCGCGCTGATCGGGGCGGTGGTGGCGGCGTCGCCCGCGCTCGGGACGGTGCGGTTGAAGGACGCGCTGAAGACCGTGCCGTGGTCGTTGCTGATCTTCATGGCGGCGACCATGGCGATGGGGGTCGCGCTGTCCGACTCGGGCGCGGCGGCGTGGCTGGTGTCGGGGCTGCCGACGGGGGTGGGGCCGGGGGTGTTCCTGGCCGCGGTGATCGCCGTGAGCACGGCGGCGCATCTGGTGTTGCAGTCGCGGTCGGCGCGGTCGTCGGTGCTGGTACCTCTGGTGGTCGCGGCGGCTGTGGGGGTGGGGGTGAATCCGGTGGCTGCGGCGTTGGCGTCGACTGCGGCGGCGGGGTTCTGTCATACGTTGCCGGCGTCTGCGAAGCCGGTCGCCTTGTTTGCGGAGGTGCCGGGGGTTGTCACGTATACGCCCCGCGATCTGCTGCGGTTGTCGGCGGTGTTGGCGCCGGTGACGGCCGGGTTGGTGCTGGTGTTCGCGGTGGGGGTGTGGCCGGTGTTGGGGGTGCCGTTGCGGTAGCGCCGTTGGTTGTTTGTGTCGTGGGGCGGCTGCGGGTTCGTCGTGGCTGGTCGCGCAGTTCCTCCCCCAGAGGGGGTACCCCCAGCGCCCCTGAACGCGTGGCGGCTGCGGGTTCGTCGTGGCCGTTCGCGCAGTTCCCCGCGCCCCTTAGGGGCGTTGGCCCTTGACTATCTTTCTAGGAGCCCTCTGATGTTGTCCCGTATTGTCATTGCCCCCAGTGGGTTCAAGGAGTCTCTGTCCGCTCAGGCCGCTGCCGATGCCATCGCTGCCGGGGTGCGGCGGGTGTTGCCGGAGGTCGAGGTCGATCTCATTCCGCTGGTGGACGGCGGGGAGGGGACCGCTCGGGCGCTGGCGGCGGCCGGGGGCGGGCGGCTGGTCGCGCTGTCGGCCACCGGGCCGCTCGGGGAGAGCGTGGGGACGCACTTCGCGCTGCTGGACTCCGGGCGGACCGCCGTCGTGGAGATGGCGGCGGTCGCCGGACTGTCGCTGGTGCCGGCGAGTCTGCGTGATCCCGGGGCCACCACCACCTACGGGGTGGGTGAGCTGATCCGGGCCGCGCTGGACACCGGGGTCGAGCGGATCGTCGTCGGCTGCGGGGACTCGGGGACCTCGGACGGGGGCGCGGGCGCGCTCCAGGCACTCGGGGCCCGGCTGCTGGACGCCGACGGGTTCGAACTGGGCCGGGGCGGCGGCGAGTTGGTGCGGCTGCGGCGGATCGACGCGAGCGGGCTCGATCCCCGGCTGGCCCGGACCGAGATCCTGGTCGCCTGCAACCCGTACAACGTGCTGTGCGGGGAGCGGGGCGTGGCCCGGGTGTTCGGGCCGCAGAAGGGCGCCACCCCGGCGCAGGTCGAGCGGCTGTCGGAGGGGCTGGAGCGATGGGCGTACATCCTGCGCCGCGATCTGGGGCCGGGGACGGTGGATCTGCGGTTCGGGGCCGGTACGGGCGCGTCGGGCGGGCTCGGTGCCGGGCTCGCGGCGCTGGGCGCCCGGCTGCTGCCCCGCTTCGAGGTGCTGTTGGACCATCTCGACCTGGACGCCCGGCTGGCCCGCGCCGATCTGGTGCTGACCGCCGAGGGCGCGATCGACGAGCAGACCCAGCGGGGCAAGGTGCCGGGCGAGGTGGCCCGCCGCGCCAAGCTCTACGACCGTCCCGTGCTGGCGCTGGCCGGCACCCTCGGCAAGGGTGCCGGTGAGGTGCCGGGCGTGGACGCCTGCCATGGCATCCTGCCCGCCCCGATGGCACTGGCGGAGGCGCTGGTGCGGGCGGCGGAGCTGCTCACCGACGCCACCGAGCGGGCGCTGCGGATGGTGGTGCTGGGGGCCCGGCTGCCGGGTCAGGCGGAGGTGTCGGGAACGCAGCGGCCGTCGACCGTGCGGTAGTTCCAGCGGGCGCCGTCCGCGACCAGTTCACGCACGGCCCGCACGAACCGCTCCACATGCTCGTCCGGGGTGCCCGCGCCGAAGCTGACCCGGATGGCGTTGAGGGACTTCTCGCCTGGCGCGGCCTCCGGGGCACCGCACTCGCCCTGCGCCTGGGCGTCGCTGCCCAGCAGGGTACGGACCAGCGGGTGGGCGCAGAACAGGCCGTCGCGCACGCCGATGCCGTACTCGGCGGAGAGCGCGGCGGCGAAGTGGGAGCTGTTCCAGCCGTCGACCACGAAGGAGATCACCCCGACGCGGGGGGCGTCGTCGCCGAACAGCGACAGCACCCGCACCTCGGGAATCCCGGCCAGCCCGGTCCGTACGGTGTCGATCAGGTGCTGCTCCCGGGCGACCAGGGTGTCGAACCCGGCCTCGGTGAGGGCGGCGCAGGCGGAGGCGATGGAGTAGGCGCCGATCACATTGGGCGACCCGGCCTCGTGGCGGGCGGCGCTGTCGTGCCACTCGACGTCCACGCCGCCGTCGTCGCGCCGGGTGACCTTGCGGCTGGCGCCGCCCCCGGCGAGATAGGGCTCGGCGGCGGTCAGCCAGTCGGCGCGCCCGGCCAGGACACCGGAGCCGAAGGGGGCGTACAGCTTGTGCCCGGAGAAGGCGACCCAGTCGACGTCCAGGTCGGCCAGCGAGACCGGGTGGTGCGGGGCGAGCTGGGCGGCGTCCAGGACGATCCGGGCGCCGTGCGCGTGGGCGGCGGCGGCCAGCTCCCGCACCGGCCACAGCTCACCGGTGACATTGGAGGCGCCGGTGACACAGACCAGGGCGGGGCCGTGCGGGTCGCGGGCGGCGAGGGCGCGCTCCAGGGTCTGGACGGCCTGGGCGGGGGTGCGCGGGGCGTCGAGGTAGCTGACCTGGGCGTCCTTCCAGGGCAGCAGCGAGGCGTGGTGCTCGGTCTCGAAGACGAACACCTGGCAGTCGGCGGGCAGCGCGGCGGCGAGCAGATTCAGCGAGTCGGTGGTGGACCGGGTGAACACCACCTGGTCGCCGTCCCGGCACCCGAGGAACTCGGCGACGGTGGTCCGGGCGTTCTCGAACAGATCGGTCGACAGCTGCGACAGATACCCGGCCCCCCGGTGCACGCTGCCGTAGTAGGGCGCGTACGCGGCCACGTCGTCCCACACCCGCTGGAGCGCGGGCGCGCTGGCGGCGTAGTCGAGCGCGGCGTACGTGACCTCGCCCCCGGTGACGAGGGGCACGGTGACGTCCCGGCCGAGCACGGGCAGCGGGGCCCAGACGGAGGTATCGGAGGTGGCGGAGGTGGCGACGGACATGGGTCAACTCCCGTGGAGGCAGGCGGAATCCACCGGGCGAGCGACAGCGCTCCAGCACGGCGATGAAGAGAAAAAGGGGATGCGGAGGCGGGGCTCTGCGGCCCTATCGCATTCGCTTGCTCACGAGAGACTCCTCGACGACCAGGACCCCTGGTGACGCGAGGGGTCCGCGCTTGCCATAGACCTCGCTGCCTACGGCCTGGTCTTCACCCGGGGCACCCCGCCACGGACGGAGGGTTGCCGGACAGCCGGCCGGGGCCTGATGGCTGTCACTCATGACCTACTCGAAAACCTACGCGACCCCCAACACCCACCGCAACTCCCATCCGCATGACGGACGCGGGGTCGAGCAGGGGCGCTGGGGGTACCCCCTCTGGGGGAGGAACTGCGCGACCAGCCACAACCCACCCGCACCCGCCACACAACCCCACCCCACCCCACCGCTACGCGTTACTCGCCGCGACCCACCCCTCAAGCACCCTCTGAGCCGCCCCAGAATCAATAGCGACCTGGGCCTTCTCCATCCCCCCCCGAATCTGCTCGGCGAGCGACCCACCCCCCGGTTCAAGAGCAACAAGCGCCGCCGCCGCGTTCAACACGACCGCATCCCGCACAGCCCCCCGCTCCCCCGCAAGCACCCGCCGAGCAACCCCCGCGTTGTACGCCGGGTCACCCCCCCGCAGCGCCTCCACCGGCACCAGCTCGATCCCGACATCGCGCGGGTCGAAGACCTCCTCCGTGACCTTCCCGTCCCGCACCACCCACACCCGGGACGTCGCGGTGACGGTCAGCTCGTCGAGCCCGTCGTCGCCGCGGAACACCAGCGAGGAGTTGCCCCGCTCGGCGAAGACCCCGGCGACCACCGGAGCCATCCGGGGATCGGCCACGCCCACCGCCTGCGCCCGCACCTTCGCCGGATTGGTCAGCGGACCGAGGATGTTGAACACGGTACGGATACCGAGCTGCCCCCGCGCCGCGCCGGCGTACCGCAGGGCCGGGTGGAACTTGATCGCGAAGCAGAAGGTGATCCCGGCCTCCCGGGCCACCTCGGCGACCCGGGCGGGGCTCAGCTCCAGATTGACGCCGAGCTGCCCCAGCACATCGGACGCGCCGGACGCGGAGGACGCGGCGCGGTTGCCGTGCTTGACGACCGTCGCCCCGGCACCGGCCGCCACGATCGAGGCCATGGTGGAGATGTTCACGGTCTTGGCGCCGTCGCCCCCGGTGCCGACGATGTCCACCGTGCGGCCGGGCACCTCGATCACGTTGGCGTGCTCGTACATCGTCCGGACCAGGCCGTTGATCTCCTCGACGGTCTCGCCCTTGGCGCGTAGCGCCACCGCGAACCCGGCGATCTGGGCGTTCGTCGCCTCGCCGCGCATGATCCGGTCCATCGCCCAGGCGGTGTCCTCGGCGCTCTGGTCCCGGCCGTACAGCAGCGCGTTCAGCACGTCGGGCCAGGAACGGGCCGCCGCGGTGTCGCCTCCAGCGGGGTTCACAGCGCTCATAAGCCGCTCCTGGGTGAGGTCCCGCGCCGGGGCGGGGACGGGTCTGCCGACGCGGTCCACCCTATCCAGCCGGGACTGTCCAGCCGTCCCCCCGTCCACGCAGCGGACCGGACACCGAAGCGGACCGGCGACGGACCGAGGGCCCCGCTCCGGTGTCCGGAACGGGGCCCTCGTGCGTGGCGAAACGCAGCGATCGGTGAGCGATCAGTGGTGGCCGTGGCCGCTCGTGATCTCCTTGTACTCCTCGACGGTCGGCTTGGTGATCTGGGAGTCCTCGCCGTAGTACGCCTTGCTGAGCTTGGCGCGGAGCTTGTCGGGCGCCTTCACCTTGCGGACGACCCCGTTCTCGTCGGTCGCCGGGCCGACCTGGGCCGGCTCGTACTGCTCGTGCGCGGTGAGGGTGTGCAGCTGCTCCTGGCTGAGCGGCTCGTGGACCTCGATGAACTCACCGTGCGGCAGGCGCTTGATCGTGCCGGTCTCCCGGCCGTGCAGCACCTTCTCCCGGTCCCGGCGCTGGAGGCCGAGGCAGATCCGCTTGGTGAGGATGAACGCGATGACCGGTCCGGCGAAGAACCCGATCCGGACGAACCAGGTGACCGCGTTGATCGACAGATGGAAGTGGGTGGCCCACAGGTCGTTGCCACCGCCGACCAGCGTGATCATGTACATCGTGATCCAGGCGACGCCGAACGCGGTACGCGTCGGGGCGTTGCGCGGACGGTCCAGGATGTGGTGCTCGCGCTTGTCGCCGGTGATCCAGGACTCGATGAACGGATAGACCGCGATCGCCATCAGGACCACCCCGAACAGCACCAGCGGGATGAACACACCGAGGACCAGGGTGTGGCCCCAGAAGTTCACCTCCCAGCCGGGGAAGAACCGGATCAGACCTTCGGCGAAGCCCATGTACCAGTCGGGCTGGGCGCCCGTGGACACCATGTCCGGCCGGTAGGGGCCGAGCACCCAGATGGGGTTGATCTGGGCGATCGCCGCGATGACCGCGATGACACCGAAGACCAGGAAGAAGAAGCCTCCGGCCTTGGCCATGTAGACCGGCAGCAGCGGCATACCGACGACGTTCTTGTTGGTCTTGCCGGGACCCGCGAACTGCGTGTGCTTGTGGTAGAAGACCAGGATCAGATGGGCGACCACCAGACCGAGCATGATGCCCGGCAGCAGCAGGATGTGGATCGAGTAGAACCGGGCGACGAAGTCGGTGCCCGGGAACTCCCCGCCGAACAGGAAGAACGAGATGTACGTTCCGACGATCGGCGTGGCGAGGATCGCGCCCTGGGTGAAGCGGACACCGGTGCCGGAGAGCAGGTCGTCCGGGAGCGAGTAGCCGGTGAAACCGGTGAACATGCCGAGGACGAAGAGCAGGAACCCGAACAGCCAGTTGATCTCACGCGGCTTGCGGAACGCGCCCGTGAAGAACACGCGCATCATGTGCACGAACATGCCGGCCAGGAAGATCAGCGCCGCCCAGTGGTGGATCTGCCGGATGAGCAGACCACCGCGCACATCGAAGGAGATGTGCATGGTCGAGTCGAACGCCTGGGACATCAGCTGCCCCTGGAGCGGCACGTACGAGCCGTGGTACTCGACCTCGGCCATCGACGGCTGGAAGAACAGCGTCAGATACACACCGGTCAGGATGATGATGATGAAGCTGTAGAGGCAGATCTCGCCCAGCATGAACGACCAGTGGTCGGGGAAGATCTTGCGCATGTTGGCCTTGGCCAGGGAGTAGATCCCCAGCCGGCCGTCCGCCCAGTCGGCGACACGCTCGCCCGCGGGGGCCTTGCCCCGCCTGGCCTCGTTCTCGTTGGTCGTCGTAGTGCTCATCCGCGCTCCCAGAAAGCAGGACCGACGGGCTCTTCGAAGTCGCCGAGCGCCTCAAGGTAGCCCTCGTCGTTCACGCCGATGCGCAGCTGCGGCAGGGCGTGACCGGCGGGGCCGAAGATCACCCGGGCACCGTCGGAGAGGTCGAAGGTGGACTGGTGGCAGGGGCACAGCACGTGGTGCGTCTGCTGCTCGTACAGCGAGATCGGGCAGCCGACGTGGGTGCAGATCTTGGAGTACGCCACGATGCCGTCGACGGACCACTCCAGTTCCTTGGCGTCCTTGATGTCGTCCGGCTGGATGCGGACGATCATCAGGGCGGCCTTGGCGATCTCGTTCTGGAAGCCGTGGGCGTGCTCGTCCAGGCCCTCGGGCTTGCAGAACGTGAGCGAGCCGACGGCCACGTCCGAGGGGCGCAGCGGCTCGTCCGTGTTCATGTTGACGAGGAGCTTGCCCTTCTTCCACAGCGTGTGGCGCAGCTTCTCCTCGGGCAGCGGACCGAGGTCGCGCAGCAGGACCACACCGGAGAGCGGGAACAGGGCCAGGGCACCGAACATGGTGTTGCGGATCAGCTTGCGGCGGCCGAGCGCGGACTCCTTGGCGCCCTGCTTGAAGTCGGCCAGCACCTTGGCCTTGACCTCGGGCTCCGCCGCGATCGGGTGGCGCTCGTCGGCGATCTCGTGGTCCGACATCAGGGTGCGGGCCCAGTGGACCGCGCCCGCGCCGATGAGGAACAGCGCCCCGCCGAGGGTCAGGCCCAGCGCGAAGTTCAGCGCGTTGATGTGCCCGATCGGAAAGACGAAGATCGACTTTTCCTTGGGGATCGCCACATAGGAGGCGATGAACCCGGCGGTGGCCAGCATCGACAGGGTGAAGAGGAAGGCGACCGCGCGCTCGGAGCGCCGGGCCGCCTGCTCGTCGATGTCCTGGATGCGCGGCTCGTGGGGGGGCAGTCCCGGGTCGGCGAACGGGTCCTTCTCGTCCGCGACGGCGGGCACGTGGTGCGCGGCCTGCTCGGCCGGCAGGTTCTCTTCTGGAATGTCGTGGCTACTCATGACTTCTTGGCCTTTGCGGTCCGAGCGGCGACCCAGACGGCGACCGCGATCAGCACGCCGAGGCCGAAGATCCACGCGAAGAGGCCCTCGACGACCGGTCCGAGCCCGCCCAGCGACATGCCGCCCGGGTTGGTGGTGTCCGAGCTGTTGACCGCGTCGAGGTAGGCGATGATGTCCTTCTTGTTCTGCTCGGTCAGCGTGGTGTCGGGGAACGACGGCATGTTCTGCGGGCCGGTCTGCATGGCCTCGTAGATGTGCTTGGGGTCGACCCCGTCCAGCGGCGGTGCGTACTTGCCCTTGGTCAGGGCGCCGCCCTTGCCGGTGAAGTTGTGGCACTGCGCGCAGTTGTTGCGGAACAGCTCCCCGCCGTTGGCGATGTCCGCGCCCTGCGGGCCGTACTGCTCCTCGGTCGGGATCGCGGGACCGGGGCCGAAGGTGGCGATGTACGCGGCGAGCTGGTCGATCTCGGCCTGTGTGTAGATGTTCTTCTTCGCCGGTACCTGCACGCCCTGCGAGGTGGCGGCCGGCATCCGGCCGGTGGCGACCTGGAAGTCGACGGCCGCGGCGCCCACGCCGACCAGGCTGGGTCCGTCGGAGGTGCCCTGACCGCCGGTGCCGTGGCAGCTTGCGCAGCCGACGGCGTAGAGCTTCTTGCCCTCTTCGATGGCGAGGGACTGGACGGTCTCATCGGCCTGCGCCTTGTCCGCGGGCGCGAACGTGGCGTACAGCCCCCCAGTGGCCGCCAGCGCGAGGAGTAGGACGACGACCGCCGCCAGCGGATGGCGTCGTCGTGCGGAGAGCTTTTTCACGGATTACCCCGGTGTCAGGATCTTCTGCGTCGATGAGGCTTCTGGAATACGGGTGCGTGCGTCTTGCACGGGCCCGGCTACTTGATCATGTAGATCGTGGCGAAGAGGCCGATCCAGACGACATCGACGAAGTGCCAGTAGTAGGACACGACGATGGCCGCGGTCGCCTGCTCATGGGTGAACCTCCGGGCCGCGTAGGTGCGGCCGAGGACCAGCAGGAAGGCGATCAGTCCGCCCGCCACATGCAGTCCGTGGAAGCCGGTGGTCAGGTAGAAGACCGACCCGTACGCGTCGGAGGAGAGCGAGAGGCCGTAGTGCTTGACCAGCTCGGTGTACTCGGTGACCTGACCACCGATGAAGACGGCACCCATGATGAAGGTGACGATGAACCACATCCGGAGCTTCTTCACATCACCGCGCTCGGCGGCGAACACACCGAGCTGGCAGGTGAGGGAGGAGAGCACCAGGATCGTGGTGTTGGCGGCCGAGAACGGGAAGTTGAGGGTGTCAGCCTTCTCCGTCCAGAATTCGGCGCCGGTCACCGATCGCAGGGTGAAGTACATCGCGAAGAGGGCCGCGAAGAACATCAGCTCGGAACTCAGCCAGATGATGGTTCCGACGCTGGTGAGGTTCGGCCGGTTGACCGACGGGTGCGCGTGCCCGGTATCTACTGTCGTTGCTGTCGCCACGACCGACATTATGTCGGTCGCTTATCCCGCCCTCACTCCGGGGGGTGCCGTTCGGAGTGTCCGCAGCGTGTGTACTGCCCGGATGGCCGATCGGCGGGCGGGTGAGCGCCGGTCGTGCGGTGCCTGTGCGGTGTCCGTCCGGTGATCAAAGGCGTGTTCCCACAGGTGTTGACGGGGTGGCGGAAGGAGTAGCATCCGCGGCATCGGGCACCGCCGCCCGTACCGGACGTACGACGCCGATGTCACGCCGAAGTCACGGAGGAAGCATGCAGCCGACCGCCACCGTGCTGGTCTACAGCGACGACTCCACCACCCGCGCGCAGGTGCGGCTCGCCGCGGGACGCCGGCCGGCGCCGGACGTGCCGCCGGTGCGGTTCGTGGAGTGCGCGACGCCTCCGGCGGTGGTGGAGGAGCTGGACAAGGGCGGGATCGATGTGGTCGTGCTGGACGGTGAGGCCGTGCCCATGGGGGGCATGGGGCTGTGCCGGCAGCTCAAGGACGAGATCTTCGAGTGCCCGCCGGTGCTGTTGCTGATGGGGCGGCCTCAGGACGCCTGGCTGGCGACGTGGTCCCGGGCGGACGCGGCGGTCACCTTGCCGGTGGAGCCGGTTGAGTTTGCCTCGGCGCTGGCTTCTCTTCTTCGTGGGCGGAAGTTGCAGAGCGCCTGAGCGGAGGGGGCGTCTCGTGGTCGGGCGGGTGCGGGTTGTGCGTGGCTGGTCGCGCAGTTCCCCGCGCCCCCAACCGCCCGGCGACGCCCCTTCTGTCAGTCGATGGGCTAGGCCTGTTCCGGTCTGAGGCGGAGGGCGTCTTCTGGCTTGGGGCCGTCTGGGGTGCCGCCCAGGATGGCGCTTCCGGTGCGCCAGTCCTTCCAGTCGAGGTTCCAGTCGCCGTAGCCGTTGCCGAAGGGCTCCATCCCGTCGCCCCATGAGTTGATGACCTCGACGACATCGCCCTCGCCGAAGTTCTCGAAGAACCAGGCGGCGTTGCCGGTGCTCATCCCGACGCAGCCATGGCTGACGTTGCGGACCCCGTGATCGCTGATGGACCAGGGCGCGGCGTGCACGTACTCGCCGCTCCAGGTCACCCGGGTGGCCCAGTAGACCGGCAGGTTGTAGCCCTCCGAGGAGCTGGCGGAGATCCCGACGCTGGAGCCGCGCATCCGGACGAAGTACTCCTGACCCAGCACCACCTTGACGCCGTTGCGGGTCTCGTAGCCCGGTTTACCGGTGGTGACCGGGATGGACATGATCTCTTCGTCGTTGCGGTAGACGGTCATCCAGTGCGCGCCGGCGTCGGCGACGGCGACCAGCTTGTCCCGGGTGGTGAGCTTCAGCGGGTCGGCCTTGCCACCCCACAGCCGGTCGTTGATCTTGATGCCGTCGAGGTTGCTGCGGACGTTGATGGTGGCGTTGGAGGGCCAGAACTCCTTCGGGCGGAAGTGCACCTCGTTGTCGTTCACCCAGTGCCAGGCGCCCTCGACGGCCGGTTTGGACGTGACTTTCAGCCCGCGTTCCACGATGGCTCGCTGGGCCTTGTCCACGACCGGTTCGCTCAGCTCGGCGACGACGGGCTGGCCCACGCCGTAGTCGCCGGAGTCCGGGCCGAAGGTCACGTCCATGCGCTTCTTGCTGCGGGGTTTGCCGGTGTCGAAGGTGTGGGTGCGGCGGCCGGGCTTGCCGTCCTCGTTCTCGGTGCTCACCCGGACGGTGTAGTGGGCGTCGGCGGCCAGCGGGGAGGTGCTGTGCCAGCGGCGGCCGTCCGCCGCGAGTTCGCCCGCGAGATAGCGCCCCGCGCCGTCCACGGCGGTGACGTCGGTGATCCGGCTGTCGCCCTCGGCGGTGACGTCCAGCGGCTTGGCCGGGTCGGCGAGCTGGGCCTTGGGCTTCGCGCCGGGCTTGGCCTTGTCGCCCTTCTCGCCCGGCTTGGCCTTCTCGCCGGGCTGCTGCTGGTGTGCGGCCGGGGCCGCGCTGGCGGACTTCTCGGCGCCGGTGGCGCTGGTGGTGGCGCCCTGGAAGGAGATGTGGTCCGCAGCGTCGTACGGCGTGGCCGCGAGCGGGTTGCCGTCGCTGCCGCAGGCGGTGACGGTCACGCCGAGGGCCATCACCAGCAGCGTGCAGCTGACGACGGTACGGGTGTGCGGAGAGGTGCTCATGGCTTCACGCTAGGAAGCCTCGCGCGGTCCGGCGCGTTCAGTGACCCGTGCGGGGGACGGACCCCGCGCATATGACGGAGCCCGGACCCTCCTGACGGAGTGTCCGGGCTCTGCGCCGTTCGGGGGACGGACCCCCATGGAGGGCCCTGTGGAGGGCCCCGTGGAGGGCCCTGTGGAGGGGCGTTTCTACTGCGTCTGGTTCTCGCCGCGGTAGTACTCGAAGACCCAGCCCCAGATGCCGATCAGGATGATCGGGACCGAGAAGTACAGCAGCCACCAGCCGACCGCCACACCGAGGAAGGCGAGCGCGCCACCGATGCCCAGCGCGAGCGGCTGCCAGCTGTGCGGGGAGAAGAAGCCCAGCTCACCGGCGTCGTCCGCGACATCGGCCTCCTCGTTGTCCTGGGCACCCGCGTCGACCCGCCGGGCGGTGAAGCCCAGGTAGAAGCCGATCATGATGCACAGGCCGAAGGCCAGGAAGAGGGCCGTGGTGCCGGCCGGCTCCTTCGACCACACGCCATAGACGACCGCCATGGCGAGGACGAAGACGCTCAGCCACATGAACATCTTGCCCTGGATCTTCACTTGCCGGCCTCCTTGCCGCCCTCGATGGCGCTGGCCTTGTGACCGCCGTGGTCGAGCTGGTCGAGCGCGGCGATCTCCGGGTGGTGCAGGTCGAACGCCGGGGATTCACTGCGAATCCGGGGCAGGGTGAGGAAGTTGTGCCGGGGCGGCGGGCAGGACGTCGCCCACTCCAGGGAGCGGCCGTAGCCCCAGGGGTCGTCGACCTCGACGGGCTTGCCGTAGCGGGCCGTCTTCCAGACGTTGTAGAAGAACGGCAGTATCGACGCGCCCAGGATGAACGAGCTGATGGTCGAGACCATGTTCAGCGCGGTGAAGCCGTCGGCCGCCAGATAGTCGGCGTAGCGGCGCGGCATACCCTCGGCGCCCAGCCAGTGCTGGACCAGGAAGGTGCCGTGGAAGCCGACGAAAAGGGTCCAGAAGGTGATCTTGCCGAGCCGTTCGTCCAGCATCTTGCCGGTCCACTTGGGCCACCAGAAGTGGAAGCCGGAGAACATGGCGAAGACGACGGTGCCGAAGACGACGTAGTGGAAGTGGGCCACCACGAAGTACGAGTCGGAGACGTGGAAGTCCATCGGGGGCGAGGCCAGGATGACACCGGTCAGACCACCGAAGGTGAAGGTGATCAGGAAGCCGGTGGCCCAGAGCATCGGGGTCTCGAAGGACAAGGACCCCTTCCACATCGTGCCGATCCAGTTGAAGAACTTCACACCGGTCGGTACGGCGATGAGGAACGTCATGAAGGAGAAGAACGGCAGTAGCACACCGCCGGTCACATACATGTGGTGGGCCCACACGGTGACGGACAGACCGGCGATCGCGATGGTGGCGGCGATCAGGCCCTGGTAGCCGAACATCGGCTTGCGGGCGAAGACCGGGATGACCTCACTGATGATGCCGAAGAACGGCAAGGCGATGATGTACACCTCTGGATGGCCGAAGAACCAGAAGAGGTGTTGCCATAGCAAGGCCCCGCCATTGGCGGCGTCGAAGATATGGGCACCGAACTTGCGGTCCGCCTCCAGGGCGAACAGGGCGGCGGCCAGGACCGGGAAGGCGAGCAGGACCAGCACACCGGTCAGCAGCACGTTCCAGGTGAAGATCGGCATCCGGAACATCGTCATGCCGGGGGCGCGCATGCAGATGATGGTGGTGATGAAGTTGACCGAGCCGAGGATGGTGCCGAAGCCGGAGAAGGCCAGACCCATGATCCACATGTCGGAGCCGAGACCGGGCGAACGCACGGCGTCGGACAGCGGGGAGTACGCGAACCAGCCGAAGCTCGCGGCGCCGTTCGGGGTGAGGAAGCCGCCCACCGCGATCAGCGAGCCGAACAGGTAGAGCCAGTAGGCGAACATGTTCAGCCGCGGGAACGCCACATCGGGGGCACCGATCTGGAGCGGCATGATCCAGTTGGCGAATCCGGCGAACAGCGGCGTCGCGAACATCAGCAGCATGATCGTGCCGTGCATCGTGAACGCCTGGTTGAACTGTTCGTTCGACATGATCTGCAGACCCGGACGGGCCAGCTCGGCGCGCATGAAGAGCGCCATCACGCCGCCGATGCAGAAGAACGCGAAGGACGTGACCAGGTAGAGCGTGCCGATGGTCTTGTGGTCGGTGGTCGTCAGCCACTTCACCACGACGTTGCCCGGCTGTTTGCGGCGCACCGGCAATTCGTCCGCGTAGTGCGAGACCGGCGCCGCCGCCGTTCCGCCCTGTGGTTCGTTGATGATGCTCACAGCTGGTTCGTCTCCCGGTCCTTCTCGGCCTGCGTCTGCTCGATGCCGGCGGGCACGTAACCGGTCTGTCCCTGCTCGGCCAGCTCCTTCAGGTACTGCTCGTAGCGCTCTTCGGAGACGACCTTCACGTTGAACAGCATCCGGGAGTGGTCGACGCCGCACAGCTCGGCGCACTTGCCCAGGAAGGTTCCCTGCTGGTTGGGGGTCACCTGGAAGGCGTTGGTGTGGCCCGGGATGACGTCCTGCTTCATCAGGAACGGCACGACCCAGAAGGAGTGGATGACGTCCCGCGAGGTCAGCACGAAGCGGACCGTCTTGCCCTCCGGCAGCACCAGCGTCGGGCCCGGGTTGTTGGTCTGCGGGTTGCGCTCACCGGGGGTGCCACAGTTGTAGACGCCGCCCGCGTTGTCGGGGAACGCCTCCTTGTAGCGGGTGGGGATCGCGTCGAGTTCCTTCGCCGTCTTGGCGTCGCCGGTGGAACCCTCGACGTTCTCGATGTAGTTGAAGCACCAGCTCCACTGGAAGCCCACCACGTTCACCGTGACGTCGGGTTCCTTCTCCAGGCTCAGCAACTTGGTCTCGTCGCGGGCCGTGAAGTAGAAGAGCACCGACACGATGATGATCGGTACGACCGTGTAGAGGGCCTCGATCGGCACGTTGTACCGGGTCTGCGGAGGGACCTCGATCTTGGTGCGGCTGCGCCGGTGGAAGATGGCGCTCCAGATGATGAGGCCCCACACCAGCACGCCGACGGCGAGCGCGGCAGCCCAGGAACCCTGCCACAGGGAGAGGATACGGGGGGCCTCTTCCGTGGTCGGGGTGGGCATACCGAGGCGGGGGAAGTCCTCCCATGTGCAACCGGTGGCGGTCGCCAGGACCAGGCCCGCGGTCAGTGCCTGGAGCAGCGCGCGCCGCACGGGGCGCCGCGGCTTGGGGGTACCGCCCACGCCCTTCAGGCCGTGGGGGAGGTCGGAGCCGTTGGGACTCACGTAGCGCCTTCCCGAGAGTCTCGCCCGCGCGGTTGGCTGCGGCCTGCCTTCTCGCTGGTCGGTCGCCGCCCTGCGTCGGGCAGGGGTTTGGATGTTTATGCGGACCAAACCCTAGCCGACCCCCTCCGGGGGTTCGCGAGGAGGGGGGCCTAGTGGAGTGGGCGGTTCGCTGGTTTGGCGGGTGCGGCACCGTGGGGGCTGGTCGCGCCCACGCGGCGGAGCCGCACATCGATACAGCCCCGCGCCCCTTATGGGCGTCTGGGTGACCCGGCGTTTTAGCGTGGGCGTATGACGTACTTCGATGCTGCTTCCGGGGCCCCTCTTCATCCTGTCGCCCGGGAGGCGTTGGTTGCCTCGCTGGATGAGGGGTGGGCCGATTCTTCGCGGTTGTACAGGGAAGGGCGGCGGGCGCGGATGTTGTTGGACGCGGCCCGGGAGGTGGCCGCGGAGGCGGTGGGGTGCCGGGCGGACGAGGTGGTGTTCACGTCGTCCGGGACCCGGGCCGTGCATACCGGGATCGCGGGGGCGCTGGCCGGGCGTCGGCGAGTTGGCCGTCACCTGATCGTGTCGGCGGTCGAGCATTCGTCCGTACTCCATTCGGCCGAGGCGTTCGAGGCGGACGGCGGTGAGGTCAGCCAGGTCGCGGTGGACCGTACGGGTGCGGTGGCGGCCGGGGCGTACGCCGGGGCGCTGCGCGCGGACACCGCGCTGGCCTGTCTCCAGTCGGCCAACCATGAGGTGGGGACCGTGCAGCCGGTCGCGGAGGTGGCGGAGCGGTGCCGGGCGGCCGGGGTGCCGCTGCTGGTGGACGCGGCGCAGTCGCTGGGGTGGGGGCCGGTGGACGGGGACTGGTCGCTGCTGACGGCCAGTGCGCACAAGTGGGGCGGTCCGGCGGGGGTGGGGCTGCTCGTGGTGCGCAAGGGGGTGCGGTTCGCGGCGCAAGGGCCGTCCGACGAGCGGGAGTCGGGGCGGGCGCCGGGGTTCGAGAACCTTCCGGCGATCGTGGCGGCGGCGGCCTCGCTGCGGGCGGTCCGGGCGGAGGCGGCCGGGGAGGCGGCACGGCTGCGGGAGCTGACGGAACGGGTACGGGCGCGGGTGGCCGGGGTGGTGCCGGATGTGGAGGTGGTCGGCGATCCGGAGCGGCGGCTGCCCGGGATCGTCACCTTCTCCTGTCTCTATGTCGACGGGGAGGCGCTGCTGCACGAGCTGGACCGGGCCGGTTTCTCGGTGTCGTCCGGTTCGTCCTGCACCAGCAGCACCCTGACGCCCAGCCATGTACTGAAGGCGATGGGGGTGCTGAGCGAGGGCAATGTGCGGGTGTCGCTGCCGCTCGGGACGGCGGAGGCGGAGGTGGAGCGGTTCCTCGAGGTGCTGCCGGTGGCGGTGGCCGGGGTGCGGGCGCGGCTCGGCGCCGCGGAGCCGGCCACCGCGGTGCGGGGCGACGCGCTGGTGGTGGACGCCCTCGGCAAGCTGTGCCCGCTGCCGGTGATCGAGCTGGCGAAGGTGATCGACCGGGTCCCGGTGGGCGCCACGGTCCGGGTACTGGCGGACGACGAGGCCGCCCGCCTGGACATCCCGGCGTGGTGCGCGATGCGGGGACAGGAGTACGTGGGGGAGGAGGCGGCGGATAAGGGAACGGCTTACGTCATCCGCCGGACCACGTGACGCCCTGGTCTTTAGGCTTTTAGGGGCGCTGGGGGTACCCCCTCTGGGGGAGGAACTGCGCGAAATGCCCCCCACTCACCCGCACCCGGCATCTCACCCCAGATGCCCCCGAACCTCCTCCGCAGCCTCATGCCCGTACGCCTTGGTGAACCGGTCCATGAAGTGCCCCCGACGCAACTGGTACTCCTGCGTCCCCACCGTCTCGATGACCAGCGTCGCGACCATGCAGCCGACCTGCGCCGCCCGCTCCAGCGAGACCCCCCAGGCCAGCCCGGACAGGAACCCGGCGCGGAAGGCGTCGCCGACGCCCGTGGGGTCGGCCTTGCGCTCCTCCTCGGCGCAGCCGACCTCGATCGGGTCCTGACCGACCCGCTCGATCCGTACCCCGCGCGCGCCGAGCGTGGTGACCCGGTGGCCGACCCGGTCGAGGATCTCCCCGTCGTTCCAGCCGGTCTTGGCCTCGATGAGGCCCTTCTCGTACTCGTTGGAGAACAGGTACGCGGCGCCCTCCAGCAGTATCCGGATCTCCTCCCCGTTCATCCGGGCGATCTGCTGGGAGAAGTCGGCGGCGAACGGGATACCGCGGGTCTTGCACTCCTCGGTGTGGCGGAGCATCGCCTCCGGGTCGTCGGCGCCGATCAGCACCAGGTCGAGACCGCCGATCCGGTCGGCCACGGTCTTCAGCTCGATCAGCCGGGCCTCGCTCATGGCGCCGGTGTAGAAGGAGCCGATCTGGTTGTGGTCGGCGTCGGTGGTGCAGACGAACCGGGCGGTGTGCAGGGTCTCGGAGATCCGGACCGAGTCGGTGTCGACCCCGTGCCGGTCGAGCCAGGCGCGGTACTCGCCGAAGTCGGCGCCCGCGGCACCGACCAGGACGGGCCGGGTGCCCAGTTGCCCCATGCCGAAGGCGATGTTGGCGCCTACCCCGCCCCGGCGGACATCGAGCTTGTCGACCAGGAAGGAGAGCGAGACCGTGTGCAGCTGGTCCGCGACCAACTGGTCGGCGAAGCGGCCGGGGAAGGTCATGAGGTGGTCATTGGCGATGGAGCCGGTGACTGCGATGCGCACGGCGTGGACGCTCCTGGGTGGAGGCGGTAAGAGACAGTCAACGCTACCGGGTCGGCCCGGCACCGCTGAAGCAGGCGAAACTACCCGATAGTAGATCTTTCTTCGCGGGCTCCAGCGTGCCTACGGTGCCGTTATGACGAACCTCAAGGCCCCCTCCACCGCCCCGGCCGACCTCGAAGGCGGCCTCGCGTCGCTGCGCGGGGACTGCGCCCGGATGGTCCCGCACTATCCGGTGCCCGTGCGCGGCGCGGTGAGCCCGGTGCCGCCGTCGCTGATCCACGGGGTCACCGTGCCGCCGGGTTCGGCACGGCTCCTGGACGCCATGTCCGAGTACGGCGACTGAGGCACCGGGAAGCGGACTCTCCGGCGGGCGTCGGGGCGCCCGCCGGGAACCGTGCGCTCCCCCACCGCGTCCCATCGGCGTCCCCCGTCCGGGGGAGCTGGCATACGACCGTCCGAGCGGCCCTCGATCGCCGGGGCCGGGTCGTCCGGGACAGCTGTACGGCCGAAGGAGCGATGCGGTGAGCACCGAGGAGCGATCCGACCACCCCGACCCCGAGGGCCATGACGCCCCTGGGGGTCCTGAAGACCCTGAAGGCGGCTCCGAGGGCCAGGAGACCCCGGAAGCGCCTCCCCGTGACGAAACAGCCGACACCGCCGACACCACCGACGACGCCACTGACGGCCCCGGTGACCCCGAGGCGCCCGAAGTGACCGCGGCGGCTCCGCGTACCGCGTCCCTCCCGCCGTCCCGCCCCACCCGGCACCGGTCCCTCGCGCTGATCACCTCCGTCGCCGCGGCGGTGCTGCTGGTGGGCGGCGGGGGGCTGTATCTCGCCACCTCCGCCGGGGACGGGGCGCGGGACACCGACGCCGGGGCACCGGCCGGGGACGGTCCCGGCGGGCCCACTCCCCCACCGCTCGCCCTGGACGGCTACGGCGGGAACAGCGGTGTCGCGCCGGGTGAGCCGGACCCGAACGGGGCCCTGTACCGGGTCGACGGAACGCTGCCGAAGGGGCCGGACGCGGCGTCCGTCCACCATCCGTCGGGGGACATCACCGCGGCGGACGTGACACGGCTCGCCGAGGCGCTCGGGATCGAGGGGAAACCGGTCGCCGAAGGAGCCGCCTGGCGGATCGGCGGGCAGGACGGCCAGGGGCCGAGCCTGTCGGTGGGCCGGGAGGCGCCGGGCGCCTGGACCTTCACCGGGTACGCCCCCGGACCGGACGCCTGCCAGAGCGCCACCACCTGCGCGAAGCCGCCGACCGGGGCGAGTGTCGATCCGGTCGGCGAGGCCGAGGCCCGGGAGGTGGCCGCGCCGGTGCTGAAGGCGGTCGGTCAGGACGACGCCAAGGTGGACGCCGGTCAGGTGACCGGTGCCCAGCGGACGGTGAACGCCGTACCCGTGGTCGGCGGGCTGCCCACCTACGGCTGGAACACCCAGCTCATGGTGGGGGCGCAGGGCGAGCTGGTGGGCGGGAACGGGCACCTGGGCGCGCCGGTGAAGGGAGCGTCGTACCCCGTGGTGAGCGCGCGGGAGGCGCTGCGGCTGCTGAACACCACGGCGGGCGGCGGCGAGGTGGGGATCGGGGGCTGTGCCGAGCCCGTGCCGCTGGACGGGACGGTGCCGCCGGACGCGGTCTGCGCGCCCGCCACCGCCCTGCCGGGGAAGCCGGTGGCGGAGGCGGTCGCAGTCGAGTCGGCGGTGTTCGGGCTGGCGTCGCACACCGTGGCGGGGCAGCCGGCGCTGGTGCCGTCGTGGCTGTTCGAGGTGCGGGCGGCGGGGGCGGCGGAGTCCTTCACGGTGACGCATCCGGCGGTCGACCCGGCGTATCTGGCGGGTGCGTCGGCGGCGCCCTCGCCCGAGTCGCCGCCCGGCGGGACACCGACCCGGGATGTGCGGGTCGAGGGGTACACGGCCGAGGGGCGGGAGCTGACCGTGCGGTTCACCGGCGGGGTGTGCGCGGACTACGCCGTCTCGGTGGACGAGAGCGGCGGTGAGGTGCGGGTGACGGTGACCGAGACGCCCTGGCCGGACAAGATCTGCATTCTGATCGCCGAGGTCAAGCACCAGACCGTGGCGCTGGACGAGCCGCTGGGCGCCCGGAAGGTCGTCGGCTCGGACGGAGCGGCGGTGGCGCTGGAGAAGCCGGGGGCGCGGCTGCCGCGCTAGGGGCTGTCGGGCCCTACGTACGCCGAAGGCGGCGGTCACCTAGCTGGTGGCCGCCGCCTTCGACGTGCTGACGGGCGACTTAGTTGAACGAGTCGCCGCAGGCGCAGGAACCCGTGGCGTTCGGGTTGTCGATGGTGAAGCCCTGCTTCTCGATGGTGTCGACGAAGTCGATGGTGGCACCGCCGAGGTAGGGGGCGCTCATGCGGTCGGTGACGACCTTGACGCCGCCGAAGTCCTTGACCACGTCCCCGTCGAGGGAGCGCTCGTCGAAGAAGAGCTGGTAGCGCAGGCCGGAGCAGCCACCGGGCTGGACGGCGACGCGCAGCGCGAGGTCGTCACGGCCTTCCTGGTCGAGCAGGGCCTTGACCTTGGCCGCCGCGGCTTCGGTCAGCACGATGCCGTCGGTGACGGTGGTGGTCTCGTCCGATACGGACATCTACATCTCTCCCGGGTTGTACGGAGACTGCTTGCCGACGGTTCAACCGGCGGGGCCGGCGGATCTATTCCGGCCGACGCCCGTGTTCTCGCGCGCCCGCCGTGGGGGCCGTTCCCTTTTCATGCTCGCACATGCCGCCGGGGACGGTGAATGACCGGCCCCGGCTCTTCCTGCGCCCTTCCGGTGGCCTTCCGGTGGCCTCCGGGATTCACGTCACATCGACGTTATGCACGTCGTCAAACTGACATGAAGCGGTTATGATAGATAGCGTCAAATAGACGAGAAGGGTGCGCAGACCCTTTGCGCGCAGAACAGAAAGGGTGCGTGTCGTGACCACCGCCCAGCCTCAGGACCTCGATGTACAGCCGACCCCGCTCGCCCTGCTGCTCCTCGGCCGGGAGGCCGACCCGCGGAGCGAGCGCGGTGTCGAGTGTCCCGGCGACCTGCCCTCGCCGTCCGACCCCGACCTGGTCGAGCGCGCCCGCGCGGCCAAGGAGAAGCTGGGCGACAAGGTGTTCGTGCTCGGTCACCACTACCAGCGCGACGAGGTCATCCAGTTCGCCGATGTCACCGGCGACTCCTTCAAGCTGGCCCGGGACGCCGCCGCCCGCCCGGAGGCGGAGTACATCGTCTTCTGCGGTGTGCACTTCATGGCCGAGTCGGCCGACATCCTGACCTCCGCCGAGCAGAAGGTCGTCCTGCCCGACCTGGCCGCCGGGTGCTCGATGGCCGACATGGCGAGCGCCGAGCAGGTCGCCGAGTGCTGGGACGTGCTGACCGAGGCCGGGATAGCCGGGCAGGTCGTGCCGGTGTCGTACATGAACTCGTCCGCCGACATCAAGGCGTTCACGGGCAGGCACGGCGGCACGATCTGCACCTCCTCCAACGCCCGGCGCGCCCTGGACTGGGCCTTCGAACAGGGCGAGAAGGTGCTGTTCCTGCCCGACCAGCACCTCGGGCGCAACACCGCGGTCCGGGACATGGGGATGTCCCTGGACGACTGTGTGGTCTACAACCCGCACAAGCCGAACGGCGGGCTGACCGCCGACGAGCTGCGCGCCGCGAAGATGATCCTGTGGCGCGGGCACTGCTCGGTGCACGGGCGGTTCAGTCTTGACTCGGTCAATGACGTCCGGGCGCGGATTCCCGGGGTGAATGTGCTGGTGCACCCCGAGTGCCGGCACGAGGTGGTGGCCGCCGCGGACTACGTCGGTTCGACGGAGTACATCATCAAGGCGCTGGAGGCGGCCCCGGCCGGGTCGAAGTGGGCCATCGGCACCGAGCTGAACCTGGTGCGGCGGCTGGCGAACCGGTTCGCGCCGGAGGGCAAGGAGATCACCTTCCTGGACCGTACGGTCTGCTTCTGCTCGACCATGAACCGGATCGATCTGCCGCATCTGGTGTGGACACTGGAGTCGCTCGCCGAGGGCACGCTGGTCAACCGGATCGAGGTCGACCCGGAGACCGAGGCGTTCGCCAAGCTGGCGCTGGAGCGGATGCTCGTGCTGCCGTAGCCGGGAGAGGGACGGCCAGGGGTGCCCTCACCGGGGGCGCCCCTGGCCGGTCCTTGCCGGTGAAGGGTCAGCAGTAGAGGTTGGCGCCCGGGGTCACCCCGAGGATGCCGGTGAAGCGGTTGTAGGCGTCGACCCGGCTCTGCACCTGGGCCGGGTTGCGGCCGTCGCATTCCAGCGAGCCGTTGATGGAGCGGATGGTCTGGCCGAAGCCCGCGCCGTTGACCATGGCGTTGTGGCCGGTCATCGTGCCGGGACCGGTCTGGGTGTTCCAGTACCACAGGCCGGTGCGCCAGGCGACGGACGCGTCGTTCTGGACCAGCCACGGGTTGTTCAGCAGGTCCAGGCCGAGGGCGAGTCCGGCGGCCCGGTAGTTGAAGTTCCAGCTGAGCTGGATCGGGCCGCGGCCGTAGTAGGCGGCCTGGCCCGCCGGGCAGCCGTAGGGCTGGCTCCAGTCGCAGTAGTTCGGGTAGTTGGCGGTGTTCTGCTCCACGATGTGGACCAGACCGCCGGTCTCATGGTTGACGTTGGCGAGGAAGGCTGCGGCCTCCTGGCGCTTCACGGTGTCGCTGCCGGTGGTGGCGAACGCCGGGTAGGCGCCGAGCGCGGCGACCAGTCCGCTGTAGGTGTAGAAGGGATTGCGGCCCGGGAACATCTGATTGAACTGGGCCTCGGTGACCACGAATCCGCTCGGGGTGCCCGGTCCGCCGGCCGCCGGGGCGGTCCACTTCTGGGCGGCGGTGCCGTTGCAGGTCCACAGCTGGAGCCGGGTGCCGTTGGCGCTGTTGGCGCCGGTCACGTCCAGGCACTTGTTCGCCTGCGGGTTGACGATGTCCCGGGCGGCGGAGACGGCCCACTGCTGGGCGCCGGAGCCGTTGCAGTCCCAGAGCTGGATCTGGGCGCCGTCGGCGGTGGAGCCGCCCGAGACGTCCAGACACTTGCCGAGCGCCCGGACGGTGCCGTCGGAGCCGACGTTCCACTGCTGGGCGGTGGTGCCGTTGCAGTCGTAGAGCTGGACGGCGGTGCCGTTGGCGGTACCGGCCGCGGCCACGTCCACGCATTTGCCGGCCAGGCCGCTGATCTGGCCGGTGGCCGCGGCGGCGGGCTGCGCGGGCAGCACGCTCAGAAGGGCGACCATCAGGGTGCCGGCCACCGCCGACGCCGTACGTCTCCAACGCAACTTCGGGCCCATGCCGAACCGCCTCTGCTCAAGTGGGGGATAGCGGGGGAGCGTTACCGGAGCACTGCTCCGCTCACTGCTTCTTTTAAGGCTTGAGCTAATAGCGCGTCAAGGTTCTGGACTAGACCAAGAGAAAGCTGTGGCCCCCCGCCCGGCGTTGTGGACGCCGGGCGGGGGGCCGTCAGGACGGGCCGTCAGACTCCCGCGGGTTCCGGGGACTTGTCGGCGCCGGAGGAGCCGGAGACCGGGCCGCCGTCGCCGGAGCCCGCCTTCCGCGCCCGCTTGGCCGCCCGCTTCTTCGCCCGGCGCTCCTTGCGCAGCTCCAGCATCGCGTAGAGGGTCGGGACCAGCAGCAGGGTCAGCAGGGTCGAGGTGATCAGACCGCCGATCACCACCACCGCCAGCGGCTGGGCGATGAAGCCGCCCTCGCCGGTGATGCCCAGCGCCATCGGCAGCAGCGCGAAGATGGTGGCCAGGGCCGTCATCAGGATCGGGCGCAGCCGGTGCCGGCCGCCCTCGATCACGGCCTCGACCACGCCGTACCCCTGTCTGCGGTACTGGTTGATCAGGTCGATCAGCACGATCGCGTTGGTGACCACGATGCCGATCAGCATCAGCATCCCGATCATCGCCGGGACGCCCATCGGGGTGCCGGTGAGGAGCAGCAGCCCGATCGCGCCGGTCGCCGCGAACGGGATCGACACCAGCAGGATCAGCGGCTGGGCCAGCGACCGGAAGGTCGCCACCAGCAGGATGAAGACGATCGCGATGGCCGCGAGCATCGCCAGGATCAGGTCCGCGTTGGCATCGTCCTGGTCGGCGGTGACGCCGCCGATCTCGGCGGTGGCGCCCGCCGGGAGCTTCAGCTTGTCGATCGCCTTCTGGAGGTCGGTGCCGACCGCGCCCGTGTTGTCGATGGTCGGCTTGGCGGTGACGGTCGCCGAGCGCTGGCCGTCGATCCGGGTCATGGAGACCGGGCCGTCGACCAGTTCCACGGTGGCGATGTCACCGAGCTTCACCGGGCCGAGGGGCAGCGCCTTCAGCTCGGCCAGCGTGGTCGCGGGCCGCGCCGCCTTGATGACGATGTCCCGCTCGGTGTCGTCCAGCGTGGCCTGCGCCGCGGTGGTGCCGCGCACCGCCTCGCCGACGACCGCGCCCAGCGTCTGGTCGGTGAACCCGGCCTGTGCCGCCCGCTCGTTGGCGGTCACCGAGATCCGCGGCACGCTCTGCGCCAGGTCGCTGGTGACGTCGGTGACGTCGTCCAGCTCCGCCACCGCCTTGCGGACCTGCTCGGAGGCGGTGCGCAGGGCGTCCGCGTCGGCCGCCTTGACGACCACGCTGAGATCCTGGCTGCCGAAGCCGTCACCGGCCGCGATAGTCGTCGTACCGATCCCGTCGAGCTTCTTCAGCTCGCCGTCGATGCGCTGTTCGACGTCGTCGTAGGAGGCGGACTCCTCCAGCATCACCGAGTAGCTGGCCTGGTTGGTGTCGGTGCCGCCGCCGAAGGCCGCCATGAAGCCGGACGAGCCGATGGTGACCTGGTAGTCCTTGACGCCCTCGGTGCGGCCGAGGACCTCCTCGACCTTCTTGGCCTGGGCGTCGGTGGCGGCGAGGCTGGTGCCGGGCGCCAGCTCCTGCTTGATGCTCAGCACCTCCTGGTCGCCCGGCTCGAAGAAGTTGGTCTTCAGCAGCGGCGCCATCCCGAAGGTGCCGAGCAGCACGACCACGGCGATGGCCACACTGGTCAGCCGCCGCCGGGTGGCGAACTGGAGGACCGGCACATACAGCCGCTGGAGCCGGCTCTTGGCCTCCTTCTCCTCGGCCAGCCTGCGCGCCTCGCCGGCATCCTCCGGGGTGCCCTTGGGCGCCCGCAGGAACCAGTACGACAGCACCGGTACGACGGTCAGCGAGACCAGCAGCGAGGCCAGCAGGGCGGCGGTGACGGTGAGGCTGAACGAGCCGAACAGCTCACCGACCATGCCGCCGACCAGCCCGATCGGCAGGAACACGGCGACCGTGGTGAGGGTGGAGGAGGTGACCGCGCCGGCCACCTCGCGGACCGCGTTGAGGATGGCGGGCTCGCGCTCCTCGCCGTAGCCGAGATGGCGCTTGATGTTCTCCAGGACCACGATCGAGTCGTCCACGACCCGGCCGATGGCGATGGTGAGCGCGCCCAGCGTCAGCATGTTCAGGGAGAGGTCGCGGGTCCACAGCACGATCAGCGCGAGGACCACGGACAGCGGAATGCTCACCGCGGTGACCAGCGTCGAGCGGATCGACGCCAGGAAGACCAGGATGACCAGGACCGCGAAGACCAGACCGAGGGCGCCCTCGGTGGTCAGGCCCTTGATGGACTTGGAGACCGCCGGGCCCTGGTCGGAGACCACCGTGACGGTGGCGCCGGAGCCGAGGTCCTCGCGCATCTGCCCGAGCTTGTCCTCGACCGCGTCGGAGATGGCGACCGCGCTGCCGTCGTGGTCCATGGTGACGGCGACGGCGAGGCTGGGCCTGCCGCCGGTGCGGGTCAGCGAGTCGGCGACGGCCTGCCGCTCGGCCACCTCGGCGACGTCCCCGAGCCGGACCGGGTCGGTGCCGGGCTCGCCGGTGACCCTCAGGTCCTCGATCTGCTGCAGCGAGGTGAAGCCGCCGCCGACCTGGACCGTGCGGTTGGCGCCGTCCTCGTCGAAGGACCCGGCCGGGGTGGTGACCCCGCCCGCCTGGAGCGCCTGGGCGAGGGACTGGCTGGTCAGCCCGGCGCGGGTGAGCGCGGCGGGGTCGGGGGTGACGGTGACCTGGAGGTCACGCACTCCGTCGACACTGACCTGGCCGACGCCGTCGATGCCCTCCAGGGTCGGGACGACGGTCCGGTCGAGCCGGTCCGCCAGCGCCTGCTGGTCCTCGTCCGAGGTCACGGCGAGGACCACGGTGGGTATGTCGTCCGTCGAGCCGGCGACGACCTGCGGGTCCACCTCGGCCGGGAGCAGGGCGCGGGCCCGGTTGACGGCCTGCTGGACATCGGCGACCAGCTGCTGGGTGTCGGGGCCGTAGTCGAAGGACGCCATGATCACGGCGTTGCCCTCGCTGGCGGTGGAGGTGACGCCGGAGATGGCGTCGACCGCTTCGAGGCTGTTCTCGATCGGCTCGACGACCTGCTTCTCGACCACGTCCGGGGACGCGCCCTGGTACGGCGCGATCACCGACACCATGGGCAGTTCGATGGTGGGCAGCAGCTGCTGCTTGAGCTGCGGGATCGCGATCGCCCCGAAGGCGAGCGCGATGATGGACATCAGCCCTATCAGGGCCCGTTGCGCGAGGCTGAATCTGGACAGCCAGGACATGGGTCAGCGTCTCTCTTCCGTGGCCGGGGCGAAGCGGTGGGCGTGGACGACCGCCCCCACCTCAACACCCTGAGCCATGGACGAGGCCCGATCCGTCGCCCCCAGGTCCAGATCCTTATGCCGCGCATACTGCGGGTGCAGTAGGGCCGGGCCGGGGTCAGTCCACCCTTGGGCGGACCAGGCCCGACTCGTACGCGATGACGACGAGCTGGGCCCGGTCGCGGGCGCCGAGCTTGGCCATGGCCCGGTTGACATGGGTCTTCACGGTGAGCGGACTGACCGAGAGCCGCTCGGCGATCTCGTCGTTGGAGTGGCCCCCGGCGACCTGCACCAGCACCTCGCGCTCCCGGCCGGTGAGCGCCTCGAGCCGCTCGGCGCGGGCCGGGTCGTGCTCGGCGGCGGAGTCGTCGCCCTGGGCGAGGAAGCGGGCGATCAGGCCCTTGGTGGCGGCGGGCGAGAGCAGCGCCTCACCGTCGGCGGCGAGCCGTATGGCGCTGAGCAGTTCCTCGGGCTCGGAGCCCTTGCCGAGGAACCCGGAGGCCCCGGCGCGCAGCGACTGCACCACGTAGTCGTCGACCTCGAAGGTGGTGAGGATGACGATCCGGACATGGGCGAGGGCCGGGTCCGCGCTGATCATGCGGGTGGCGGCGAGGCCGTCGGTGCCGGGCATCCGGATGTCCATGAGGACCACGTCCACCCGCTCCTGCCGGGCCAGCCGCACCGCCTCGGCCCCGTCGGACGCCTCCCCGACCACCTCCATGTCGGGCTCGGAGTCCACCAGCACCCGGAACGCGCTGCGCAACAGGGCCTGGTCGTCGGCGAGGAGCACCCGGATGGTCATACGGGCGCTCCGGCGGGTATTCGGGGGCGCGCGGTGGCGCTTGCGGTGGCGCGTGCGGTCATCTGGGCTCCCCGGTGGGCACGGGCTTCGTGGTCCTGACCGGCAGGATCGCATGGACGCGGAAGCCGCCGCCGTAGCGGGGTCCGGTGGTCAGGGTGCCGCGTACGGCGGTGACCCGCTCCCGCATCCCGAGCAGGCCGTGTCCGCCGCCGGGCGGCGGGGCGGAGGTGTCGCCGCCGCCGTCGTCCAGCACGGTGATCTCGATGTCGGGCCCCACCCGGACCACGCTGACCTCGGCCTTCGCCTCGACACCGGCGTGTTTCTGGACGTTGGTGAGGGCTTCCTGGATGACCCGGTAGGCGGCCAGGTCGACGGCGGCGGGGAGGGTGACGCCCTGGTCGGCGCGGGCCACCTCGATCCGCAGCCCGGCGTGGTGGAAGGTGGCGACCAGCTCGTCGAGCACGGCGAGGCCGGGGGCCGGTTCGGTGGGGGCCTCGGGGTCGTCGGACTGGCGGAGCAGACCGACCGTGGCGCGCAGTTCGTTCAGCGCGGAGCGGCTGGCCTCGCGGACATGGGCGAGCGCCTCCTTGGCCTGGTCGGGGCGCTTGTCCATGACATGGGCGGCGACCCCGGCCTGCACATTGACCAGGGCGATGTGGTGGGCGACGACATCGTGCAGATCGCGGGCGATGCGCAGCCGTTCCTCGGCGACCCGGCGGCGGGCCTCCTCCTCCCGGGTGCGTTCGGCCTTCTCGGCCCGGTCCTGGATGGCCTGGACGAAGGCGCGGCGGCTGCGTACGGCGTCCCCGGCGGTGGCGCCGATACCGGTCCAGGCGATGATCCCCAGGTTCTCCTGGGCGTACCAGGGCAGCGGCCCGGCGAGCATCGCGGACCCGGCGAGCGCGGCGGTGGTGAGCAGGGCGACCCGCCAGGTGGTGTGCCGGTCGGTGCGGGCGGCGACGGTGTAGAGGGCGACGACGGCGGCCATCGCGACGGGGGCGCGGGAGGCGCTGGAGACGTTCTCCACGATGGTGAGGGCGCTGGTGGCGGTGAGGACGGCGAGCGGGGCGCGGCGCCGGAAGATCAGCGCCGTGGCGCCGAGGGTCATCAGCACCAGGCCCAGGGCGTCGGGGGTGCGGATGCCCCAGCTGACGCCGTGCTCCCCGTGCGAGTCGGTGAAGGACCCGGCGACCATGCACACCAGCACCGCCGCCGCCAGCACCGCGTCCAGCGCCAGCGGGTGTGCGCGGGTGTGACGCCGGGCGCGGTCGAGTGTGCTCACGGAGATTTACGGTAACCGGGCACGGGGCGGGTTCCTATCGGGCGGGGGGGGAGGCGCCGGGGAGGAGGCGCCGGGGGGCGGGCCGGAGCTGGGGTGGCCCGGAGGGCGCGGCTGGGGTGGGCCCTGAAGCCATGGGGTGAGCCCGGAGCGCGGGCCGACCCGGAGTTCGTGGGGCGAGCCCGGAGGCGTGGGCGAGCCAGAGCCGTGGGGCGGGGCTGGAGGCGTCGGGCGAGCCCGGAGCCGTGAGGCGAGCCCGAGGGCGTCGGGCGAGCCCGGAGCCGTGAGGCGAGCCCGGAGCCGTGAGGTGAGCCCTGAACCGTGGGGCAAGCCCAGAGCCGTGAGGCGAGCCCGATGGCGTGCTTGGTCGGGTCGGTCCTGACGGCCGGGGCGAGGTCAGCCGGGGATCAGACCCTCGTCGCTCAGGAGGTCTCTGACCTCCTCCAGCGTCGCTTCCGGCGACGGGAGGATGAGGTCGGAGGGTTCGAGGGCGTCGTCGGGGAGGGGCGTGCCCAGGGTGCGGACCTCCTGGAGCAGGGCGTGGAGGGTGCGGCGGAAGCCCGGTCCGTCGCCGGACTCCATCTCCTCCAGGAGTTCGTCGTCGAGCTTGTCCAGGTCGGCGAGGTGGCTCTCGGCCAGCCTCACCTGCCCCTCCCCCATGATCCGTACGATCATGTCGCCCTCCTCGGCGTGGGCCCGGGTCTACTGCTTGTCGAACCTCGGGGTGTCCTGCGGCTGCTGCTGGGACTGCGGCTGGGACTGGCCGGGGCCGCCCTCGATGGCCTGCTGACCGGACGACGATCCGCCCGCCAGCTCCGCCTTCATCCGCTGGAGCTCCAGCTCTACATCCGTACCACCGGAGAGCCGGTCCAGCTCGGCCTGGATGTCGTCCTTGGCCATGCCGGAGGGGTCGTCCAGGGCGCCGGAGGCGAGCAGCTCGTCGATCGCGCCGGCCCGCGCCTGGAGCTGCGCGGTCTTGTCCTCGGCCCGCTGGATGGCCAGCCCGACGTCGCCCATCTCCTCGGAGATGCCGGAGAACGCCTCGCCGATCCGGGTCTGCGCCTGGGCGGCGGTGTAGGTGGCCTTGATGGTCTCCTTCTTCGTCCGGAAGGCGTCCACCTTGGCCTGGAGGCGCTGGGCCGCCAGGGTGAGCTTCTCCTCCTCGCCCTGGAGCGTGGCGTGCTGTGTCTCCAGGTCGGTGACCTGCTGCTGGAGGGCGGCACGGCGGGACAGCGCCTCACGGGCGAGGTCCTCACGGCCGAGCGCCAGCGCCTTGCGGCCCTGGTCCTCCAGCTTGCCGGACTGGTTCTGGAGCTGGTTGAGCTGCAACTCCAGCCGCTTGCGCGAGGTGGCCACGTCCGCGACCCCGCGGCGGACCTTCTGGAGCAGCTCCAGCTGCTTCTGGTACGAGTAATCGAGGGTCTCGCGCGGGTCCTCGGCCCGGTCAAGGGCCTTGTTCGCCTTCGCGCGGAAGATCATCCCCATACGCTTCATGACACCGCTCATGGGCTTCGCGCGCCCCCTTCTGACGGACTCCAGCTCCAGCTCTGCGACAGAACCCACAGTACGGGCCCTGCATCCATTGACGCACTGTTCCGGGTCGGATGCGCTCCTCCCCAAGGACGAGTAAGCGGCCGTCCGATCCCGCCTAGGGAGTAGGTGGTCCCCTCGGACCCCTTGCCCCGGCGGTCGGACCGGTACGCAATCGTCCCCTCTGTCCCCGTACAGACGTCCGGTGTTGCGGGATCGTTCCCCCCGGGGCTGGGGTCCATGCCTGGGCACCCCGTACCCTTGGGTTTTGTGTTCCGTAGCCGTGCCAAAGACGAGAAGGCCGCCGCAGCCGAGCAGGCGCAGCTGACCGACTCCCCGCAGACCCGTGACCCGCAGGCCCCGAAGGGCAGGCCCACGCCCAAGCGCAGTGAGGCCCGTACCCAGCGCCGCAGCGTGGCGAATACGCCGACGACGCGCAAGGAGGCGTCCCGGCGCAGCCGTGAGGAGCGCCGGGCCGCCCTGGAGAAGCAGCGCAAGGCGCTGGCGGGCGGCGACGAGCGCTATCTCCCGGCGCGCGACAAGGGTCCGGTGCGGCGCTTCGCCCGCGACTACATCGACTCGCGGTTCAACGTGGCGGAGTACTTCCTGCCGATGGCCGTGGTGATCCTGGTGCTGTCCATGGTCCGGGTGGGCCAGCTCCAGACCATCGCGCTGCTGTTGTGGCTGGTGGTGATCGTGCTGATCGTGCTGGACTCCTTCGTCACCGGCTTCCGGCTGAAGAAGCGGCTCGCCGAGAAGTTCCCGGACGACAACAAGCGGGGCGCGGTGGCCTACGCGCTGATGCGCTCGCTCCAGATGCGTCGGCTCCGGCTGCCCAAGCCGCAGGTCAAGCGTGGAGAGCGGCCCTGAGCGCTGCGTCGTTCTCCGGAGGTGCGGCCCGTAAGTGGCTGGGGCGGCTCGGTCATCTGCGCGATGTCGTGCGGCAGGAGCTGGTGGCCCGGCAGCTGGAGGAGCAGATAGCCGGGCGGTTCCCGGTCGGGCAGCGGCTGCGGGTGCTCGATGTGGGCATGGGCCAGGGCACCCAGGCGCTGCGGCTGGCGCGGGCCGGTCACCAGGTGACCGGCGTCGAGCAGGACGCCACGATGATCGAGGCCGCGCGCGCGGCACTGGCGGCCGAACCGGAGGGCATCCGCGAGCGGATGCGGATCGTGCAGGGCGACGGCCGGGACACCGGCGTCCACTTCCTGCCGGGCAGCTTCGACGTGGTGCTGTGCCACGGGGTGCTGATGTACGTGGAGGAGCCCGACCCGCTGCTGGCCGGGCTGGCCCGGGTGATGGCTCCGGGGGGTCTGCTGTCGCTGCTGGTGCGCAATGGTGACGCGCTGGCGCTGCGGCCGGGTCTGTCCGGCGACTGGACGGGCGCGCTGGCCGCCTTCGACAGCACGGTGTACCGCAACCGCCTGGGCCTGGACGTCCGCGCGGACCGCCTCCCGGCGCTGACCAACACCCTCGCCGGGATCGGCGCCCCGCTGAACGCCTGGTACGGCGTGCGGGTCTTCACGGACACCGCGCCGGACGACGCCGCGCTGCCGGACGATCTGGAGACCCTGCTCGCGGCGGAGGACCGAGCGGGCCGCACGGACCCCTACCGGGGAGTGGCGGCGCTTCTCCATCTGTGCGGGGTACGGGGCTGAGGGCGCCGACTTCGGGACGCGTACGGGGTCGGAGCCGAGGACGACGACATCGCCGACCCGCCCGGGTCGGGGCTGAGGACGCCACCACCAGGCCCCCCACGGGTCAGGGCTGAGGGCATCGGCATCGGGACCCGTACAGGGTCGGGGCTGAGGACGCCGGGATCGGGACCCGTCCGGAGTCGGGGCCGAGGACTACGGCATCGGGACCCCTCCGGGTCGGGGCTGAAGACGCCGTCACCAGGAACCCCACGGGTCAGGGCTGAGGGCATCGGCATCGGGACCCGTCCGGGGTCGGGGCTGAGGACGCCGCGATCGGGATCCGTCCAGGTCAGGGCCGAGGACTACGGCGGCGGAACCCCTCCAGGTCGGCGCTGAAGACGCCGCCACCAGGAACCCCAGTTCGGGGCCGAGGACTACGGCATCGGGACCCCTCCGGGTCGAGGCTGAGGAGACCGACATCGGGACCCGCCCGGAGTCGGGGCCGAGGACTACGGCGGGGGGACCCCTCCAGGTCGGGGCTGAGGGCGCTGCCACCAGGAACCCCACGGGTCAGGGCTGAGGGCATCGGCATCGGGACCCGTACAGGGTCGGGGCTGAGGACGCAGGGATCGGGACCCGTCCGGAGTCGGGGACGAGGACTACGGCGGTGGGACCCCTCCGGGTCGGGGCTGAGGGCGCTGGCGCCAGGATCCCCACAGGTCGGGCTGAAGGCGCCGGCGTCGGGACCCGTACGGGTCAGTACGGCGGGCCGCCGGGGCGGGGCGCCGTGAGACTCGGGGCATGGACGCTTCCCGATTCCGTGTACCGCTCCGAGCGCCGCTGCGCATACCGCGGCTGGCCGGGCCGGTCGTCGCCCTGTCCTGCTGTCTCGCGCTGGCCGCCGGGTGCTCCGGCTCCGGGTCGGCGGCCAAGGACGAGCAGGGCGGTGCGGACACCGCCCAGGCGTCCGCGCCACGGGCCGCCGACGATCTCCAGAACGGCTATCTGACGGTCATCAAGAACGTGCTGCCGTCGGTGGTGCAGATCCAGGCCACCAGCGATCTGGGCTCCGGCGTGGTCTACGACGACAAGGGCCATATCGTCACCAACGCCCATGTGGTCGGCGGTGAGGAGTCCTTCCAGGTGACGACCGCCAGCAGCGAGGAGCCGCTGACGGCCAAGCTGGTGTTCGCCTACCCCGAGCAGGATCTCGCGGTCGTCAAGCTGGACTCGGTGCCGGACGGCCTGGCCCCGGCGAAGTTCGGGGACTCCTCGAAGGTGCAGGTCGGGGACATCGTCCTGGCGATGGGCTCACCGCTCGGACTGTCGTCCAGCGTGACCGAGGGCATCGTGTCGGCGACCGGCCGGACCGTCAGCGAGAGCCAGTCCGGCGGCGGTACGGGCGCCACCATCCCCAACATGATCCAGACCTCGGCGGCGATCAACCCCGGCAACAGCGGGGGCGCGCTGGTGGACCTGGACAGTGAGGTGATCGGCATTCCCACGCTGGCCGCGACCGACCCCGACCTCGGCAACAGCGCGGCGCCCGGCATCGGGTTCGCCATCCCGGCGAACATGGTGAAGACGGTCGCCGACCAGATCATCAAGGACGGCCGGGTCACCGACTCCGGGCGGGCCGCCCTCGGCATCGTCGGCCGGACCGTCGTGGACAGCGCCGCCCAGGCCGCCGGAGTGGCCGTGGTGTCGGTGGAGAGCGGTGGCGCCGCCGCGAAGGCGGGCCTGGAGGCCGGGGACATCATCATCCGGCTCGGGGACACCGACATCACCACCATCACCTCCCTGTCGGAGGCCCTGGCCGGCGACAAGCCCGGCGACAAGACGACGGTGACGTACACCCGGAACGGGGCCGAGCGGACGGCGGACGTGACGCTGGGTGAGCAGTGAGGACGGCTGGAAAACGCGGGCGGAGTCAGGGGCGGGGAAGGGGCGGACGACCCCTTCCCCGGTTCCCGGTCACGCCTCGGCGGCGGCGTGCAGGCTCATCGGCCCGTAGATCTCCGTGAGGTCCTCGAAGAGGCGCACCTGGTCGGCGCCGCCCGCGAGCAGTTCCTTCCAGTACTCCCCGATCCAGGACTCGGCGTCGCCCTGCGTGGTGAACTCCTCGGGCACCACCGCGGGCTGGACCTCCGTCCCGTCGGCCTTCTCGAACCGCCACGTCCATGCCGCCATTCGGGCCTCCCTGATGTCAGCGCGTGCAGAGCCGGGCCGGACCTTGATCCGGTCCCGCCCCGAGCCTAAGCGGTCCGCCGGGCGCGCGGTCGCGGACCGCAGGTGATCGATCACAGCGGGTGGGTCCGCCCCGGACCGCCCGGACTCCCGTGCCCCGTGCGCGGGCGGGGTCCGCGGCGAGCGGGGAAAATCGGTCCGTGGAACTGACTCTGCTCGGCACCGGCGCCCCCGCGGGCCTGCCCCGCCCCGACTGTCCCTGCGCGACCTGCGCCACCGCGCTGGGCCCGGCCGCCCGCGCGGCGACCGCGCTGCTGGTGGACGGGACGCTGCTGCTGGATCTGACACCGGGCGTGGCGTTCGCGGCGGCACGTGCGGGGCGGTCGCTGGGCGGGGTACGGCAGGTGCTGCTGTCGCATCCGCACGACGGGCCGCCGCTGGAGGTGCCCGCCGGGCTGCCGCAGCCGGGCCGGGTGCCCGACGGCCGGGAGCTGGCGCTGCTGACCGGGCACCGGGTGCGGGCGGTGGCGATGGACGCGCCGGGCACGGGGTACGCGGTGACCGGCCCGGACGGGCTGCGGCTGCTGTATCTGCCGCCGGGCGGGGCGCCCGCCGGTCTGGAGGAGGCGCCGGGGCCGGGCGGTACGGAGCCGTACGACATGGTGCTGGCGGATGTGACCGGCCGTCCGGACGCGCTGGCGCGGCTGCGCGCGGTGGGCGGGATCGGCCCTACGACGGATGTCGTCGCCGTCCATCTGGACCATGACGTGCCGCCGGGCGCGGAGCTGGCGCGCCGGCTGGCGGCGGCGGGGGCGCGGGCGGTGCCGGACGGGACGACGCTGGCGGTGGGCGGGTACGAGGACGTGCCCGATGTGCCGCGGCGGACGCTGGTGCTGGGCGGGGCGCGTTCGGGCAAGTCGGTGGAGGCGGAACGGCGGCTGGAGTCCTTCCCGGACGTGGTGTACGTGGCGACCGGGGGCGGGCGGAGCGGGGACGGTGAGTGGGCGGCGCGGGTGGCGGCGCACCGGGAGCGGCGGCCGGGGTCGTGGCGGACGCTGGAGACCTGCGAGGTGCTGCCGCTGCTGGCGGAGGAGGGGCCGCCGCTGCTGATCGACTGTGTGTCGCTGTGGCTGACGGACGCGATGGACACGGTCGGGGCGTGGGACGACGCGGTGTGGGCGGACGGCGGGGAGAAGGCGCTGCGGGGGCGGGTGCGGGCGTTGGCGGCGGGGGTGCGGGGGGCGCGGCGGGTGGTGGTGCTGGTGTCGAACGAGGTGGGCTCGGGCGTCGTCCCCGCGACGGCCTCCGGCAGACGCTTCCGGGACGAACTGGGCCGCGCGAACGCCGCGCTGGCAGCGGAGTGCGAACAGGTGTTGCTGGTGGTCGCGGGGCAGGTGGTGGTGCTGCGGGGGTGAGTGGGGGGCTGCGGGGCCAGGTGGGGTCCTCAGCGGTTAGGTGGGGGCGTGGGGCCAAGTAACGGTGCCGCGCGGCTGAGTGGGGGTGCTGCGGGGCGGCCAGGTGGTGGTCTTCCGCGGCTGAGTGGGGGGCCGGGGGGCGCTCACCCGCGCGAGCGGGGTGCCGCTGCGCCCACCCTCCCCCACGCTCGGCTTCGCTCGCGCGGGGGGACCCCCATCGCCCTGCGGCACGACTGCCCGCAGCTGGGGCGGTGACAGGTGCAGCGGCGACAGCGCCCTGCTTTTAGGGGCGCGGGGAACCGCGCACAGGGGAGCGAGCTACGGCACCAATACACCCGGGCGAGGGCAGCGCCCTGTCTTTTAGGGGCGCGGGGAACTGCGCGAAGGGGCCCCGCCGGGCCGCAGTCGGGCGACGACCCGGTACGTGTTCGAGAAGCGGGTCCGCCGGAGCAGCGGTGCCAGCAGACCGTCGGCCACCCTCGCGGCCCCGACCACCGGCCCCGCAGCACCCCGTACCCGCCCCCACACCGGCCGTACCCCCGCCTCCCGCCACGGCACATCCCCCTCCGGCAACACACACCCCCGCACCAACTCCGCCGCCGCCCCCAGATCGACCGGCGCATGCGCCCGCCGGTCCACGGACACCACCTCGCACCCCCCGGCCTCCAACTCCGCGCACACGTTCCCCACCGGCAGCAGATGCAGATGCCCCGGCTGGGTATGCGGCAGCCACCACCGCCCCAGCAGCCCCGCGTACAGACACCCCGGGTCCGTCAGCTCCAGCAGCAGATACCCGCCCGCCCGCAACGCCCCCAGCGCGCCCGCCAGCTCCGCGCGCGGGTCCGGCGTGCGCTCCAACTGGTGCAGCAGGCTGACGACGTCGTACCGGGCCCGCAGCCGCGCGGCCGTCGCCGGGGCGGTGAGCCGGCCGATGTGGGCCTCCTCGATCCGCCCCGCCTCCCGGGCCCGCACCACCCGCGGCGTGGCGTCGAGCCCGTCGAACGCGGTGTACGGGAAGAACTCCCGCGCCACGTCCGGGAAGTCGCCGTGCCCCGTGCCGACATCGAGCCAGCTCTCCGGTTCGAACGCCCCCGGCACCGCACGCGCCGCGGCCCGCAGCCGCCGTCGGCCGCGCGGCGCGGGACCACCGGGCCCCGCCTCGGCGGCGTCCCAGTGGTAGAAGGACAGGCCCTCGGGGGTGAGCCGGGGGTTCTGGAACACATGCCCGCACCTCCCGCACTCGTCCAGCGTGAACCGTCCGGGCTTGCGCTGCACCAGGTCGGACGTGGTGAGCCGGAGCCGCGGTCCGGTCGCACCGCACCAGGGGCAGTCGGTGCGCCGGGGCTCCTGGAACCGGTCGGTGCCCAGGGCGAGTTCGGCGGCGTACGCGGCGCGCCGCCGGTCGGTGACCGGGGTCGTGGTCGGGGTGGGTGGGGCGGGCGAAGGGGACATCAGCGGCTCCCGGGCGCACGGAACGACGTACGACATTTCACTGCAAAACGGAACGTATGGGATCGGGATCTTGGGTGCAATGACGCCGTGCGGACGGGGTGGCGTCCGGACCGGGCGGCGCGGCGGAGGTGCGGTCCCACCGGGCCGGTACTGTTCGGCGAATGAGCGCGCTGAATCTCGACGACTTCACCGATCTGATCGAGCGCCCGGACGGCGGGGTGCGCCGGGACGCCGAGGCGCACCGGGAGAGCCGTACCGTGCCGCCCGGTTCACTGGGGCGTCTGGACGAGCTGGGCGAGTGGCTGGCCGCGGCGCAGGGCGTGGTCCCGGTGCGGCCGGTGGACCGGCCCAAGGTGGTGCTGTTCGCCGGTGACCACGGGATCGCCGGGCTAGGTGTCTCGGCCCGGCCCGCGGGCAGCGCCGCCGAGCTGGTCCGGGAGGTCCTGGCGGGCGGCCGTCCGGTGTCGGTGCTCGCCCGGCGCTCCGACGTGCCCGTCCGGGTCGTGGACATGGCGCTGGACTGCGACCCCGGGACGCTGCCGGAGGAGATCACCCGGCACCGGGTGCGGCGCGGCAGCGGGCGGATCGACATCGAGGACGCGCTCACCCCGGAGGAGGCGGAGGCCGCCTTCCGCGCCGGGATCGCGGTGGCCGACGAGGAGGCCGACTCCGGTACGGATCTGGTGGTGCTCGGCGATGTCAGCGTCGGCGGGACCACGGTGGCCGGGGTGCTGATCGCGGCGCTGTGCGGCACGGACGCCTCGGTGGTGACCGGGCGCGGCGGGCTGGCGATCGACGACCTGGCCTGGATGCGCAAGTGCGCGGCGATCCGGGACGCGCTGCGCCGGGCCCGGCCGGTGCTCGGGGAGCAGCTGAAGCTGCTGGCGGCGGTGGGCGGGGCGGACGTCGCCGCGATGACCGGGTTCCTGCTCCAGTGCGCGGTGCGCAAGACGCCGGTGATCCTGGACGGGGTGGTGACGGCCGCGTGCGCGCTGGTCGGACAGCGGATCGCGTTCCGCGCGCCGGACTGGTGGCTGGCCGGGCACGACAGCGGGGAGCCGGGTCAGGCGAAGGCGCTGGACCGGATGGCGCTGGAGCCGCTGCTGACCCAGGGCGTACGGGTGGGCGAGGGCACCGGCGGTCTGCTGGCCCTGCCGCTGGTCCGCGGCGCGGCGGCACTGGCCGCGGAACTCCCGGAACTCCCGGAACTCCCGGAGCATCCGGAATCGGAGGCGGACACCGAGCAGCCCGAGCCCGGCCCCGAGCCCAAGCCCGCCGAAAACCCCGAGTAGCCCCCGACAGACCCGCCCATATCGCCCCACTCCCACCCCACTCGGCACAATGCTCACGACATGAAAAGGATCACCAGAGCTTTCGTCCGATGGGCCCGCGCCGAGTGGGGGCCGCTGTACACGACCGTGCGCGACGGGCTGCGGCGGGACGGCTGGCGGGCCGTCCCCATGACGCTCACGGCGGTCGCGCTGACCGTCGTCCTGTATGTGCTGCACCAGCAGTCCTGGGGCTTCCGGTTCGTGGAGGACGTGGGGTCGGTGCGGGCCGAGGAGCCGTTGTGGCTGGCCCTGCTGCGCACCCCGCTGTCCCTCTTCGTCCCGGCGCTCGATCTTCCCGTGTGGGGCGCGCTGGCGCAGATCCTGCTGATGTTCGGGGTCGCGGAGATCTGCCTCGGGCGCCCGCTGACCCTCGCCATCGCCTATCTGGCCACCCTCGCGGGCACCTTGTACGCCCGGATCGGCATCGCGGTCGGACCGGGCGGTCCGTTCGGGCTGCCCGCGGCGGACGCGCAGATCGTGGACACCGGACCGTCGGCGGCGGTGGTCGGGCTCGCGGTGTACGTGGCCTGGCGCTACCGGGCGTACGTCACGGTGGCCCTGGTGGTGGTGGCGATGATCGGCGAGGTGCTGATCAAGAACAACCTGGCGGGCAAGGAGCACCTGGTGGCCATCGCGGTGACCCTGCTGCTGTGCGCGGGCTCGGCGCTGCGTCAGCGGCGGACGGGGGCGCGGACCAGTTCGGGGTCGGGCGTGCCGCCGATCCAGTCCTGAAGGCGGCGGCTGGGGCCGGCCCAGCGCCGGTCGTGGTGGTAGGCGCGGAGCCTGGCTCTGGCACGGGCGCGGGGGCGGCGGCCGTACAGCCGTTTCGCCCAGGGGGAGGTGGGGCGGGCGAGGCGGATCGCGCCGAACCAGGCGAGGAAGGGGATCACCACCCCGAAGATCGCGAGCCGTGCCTTGCCCTTGGCGAGGCAGACGAGGGAGAAGAGGAAGTTCACCGCGATGGTGACGGCGACCGTGCCCCGGCTCTGGAGTTCCTGCTCACTGAGGCCGTCGACGCCGAACGGCGAGTAGCCGAGCAGCAGCAGTCCGACCAGTGCGGCGGTCAGCACCACCACCTCGACGCTCTTGCGGCCCTCCTCGCTCCAGTACACGTCGTCCAGGTGCAGGATCAGCGCGAACTCGTCCAGGACCAGTCCGGCGCCGATGCCGAACACCACCGCCGCCAGGGCCGATCCGAAGCCGCGCTGTCCGCCCGCCACCGCGCAGAACCCGCCGATGAGGGTGAGGACGATGCCGGGCACCACATGGTGGATGTGCAGCCCGCCCGCCCTGACGTTGCCGAACGGCCCGCGTCCGGCCCGGATGAGCCGGGTGATCAGCCGGGTGACCAGGAAGGTGACGACGAACGCGGTCAGGGCGAGCAGCAGCGGGAGCTTGCCCGGCTCGATGATGTTCCGCTCCCACCATGTCCCCATACATCGATTCTGTCCCCATATCGACCGAATGACGGCATGTGAGCGCCGGAGTTCCCTTCGCGTCGCCCCCGTCTCCCCTCCCCGTGCCGCCCTGACCCGCCCAGACCCGCCCGGCCCCTCCCGTACGCTGCCGGAATGTCCGAGAACCCCGCCGGTGCCCCCGGTCTCCGCTTCGCGTTCGGCACGCTCACCGTGCTGCCGGTCCGGGTGACCCGCTGGGACCGGGGCGCGGCCCGCGCCGGGATGCTCTGGGCGCCGCTGGCCGGGCTGGTCGTCGGCGGCTGCGCCGCCGCGTTCGGGGCGCTGTTCCTGCTGCTGGGCGCGGGCCCGCTGGTGGCCGCCGTCGCCGCCACCGCCGTACCCGCCGTGCTCACCCGGGGACTGCATCTGGACGGGCTGGCGGACACCGCCGACGGACTGGGCAGCGCCAGGCCCGCCGAGGACGCGCTGCGGATCATGAAGCGGTCCGACATCGGCCCGTTCGGGGTGATCACCCTGCTCTTCACGCTGCTCGCCCAGGTCGCCGCGCTGGCCCGGCTCTACGACGGCTCCTGGGCCCGGGGCGCGCTGGCGGTCGTCGTCGCCGGGACGGCCGCCCGGCTCGCCCTGACCCTGGCCGCCCGCACCGGCGTCCCGGCGGCCCGGCCCGAGGGGCTGGGCGCGGCGGTGGCCGGTGCGGTGCCGCTGCCCCGGGCGCTGGCCGTGGCGGCGGCGGTCGTGGTCGCCGCCGGGGCGTGCGGGGCGCTGTTCGGAGCGGGCGGCGCGCTGCGGGCGGTGCTCGCGGTGACGGTCGCGCTGGTCGCCGCCGATCTGCTGCTGCGGCACTGTGTGCGGCGGTTCGGCGGGGTGACGGGGGATGTGTTCGGGGCGCTGGCGGAGACCGCGGCGACGACCGCGCTGGTGGTGGCGGTGCTGGGCTGAGCCCCGGTCCGGTCAGCGGGGGGCGCGCAGGGCGTGCGGGAGGGTCCCCCAGGGGTGGCTGCCGGTGCCGGGGACCGCGCAGTGCAGGGCGGCGCCCCGGCGGTGGGCGGTGGCGGCCAGGTCGACGTTGCGGGGGACGCCGTAGACGAGGTGGCAGTCGTGGGTGCCCTGGACCAGCGGGCCGGGGCGCCAGGGCTGGCTGTCGTAGGTCTCCCAGGGGCCCTCGAAGGTGACCAGGACATCGGCGATCCGGGCGTAGCAGGGGTGCGGCGGGGTGCCGGGGTTGAGGACGAGGGTGGCGCAGCCGGTGCCCCAGGCGGCGGTGGCCAGCCGCTGGTAGTGCGGGAAGTCGTCGGGCGAGGTGGGGACCTGGTCGAAGAAGGCGCCGTCGACCTCGTACCAGGAGCGGTGGTGGGCGAGGTCGGCGGCGACCTCGGCGGCCGGGCGGCGGCCGTAGTCGGTGTCGGTGTAGCCGAGGACCCGGACCCCGGCCGCGCGCAGCCGGGCGGCGGTGTCGGCGAAGGCCGGGTCGGGGCGGGCGCCGGGCCCGCTGTCGGGGTTGAGGACGACGGCGTAGAGGTGCGGCGCGGCGGCGAGCAGGGCGGCCCACTCGGCGGGCCGGACGGCGGGATGCTCGTAGTACGGGACCAGGAGGGTGCTCATCGGTGGGCGGTGGCTCTTCCGAGGAGGACGCAGACCAGGGCGGCCTGGGCGGCGGCGGCCGTGCCGTGCACCCACAGGTGGGACTGGTCGCCTGCGTCGGTGAACAGGGTGAGGGACTGGGCGAGGGCGGCGGCGCAGCAGATCGCCGCGGCCCCGGCCACCGCCCCGAAGGACTGGAGCAGCAGGCCGGTCCACAGGACCACGCCGAGCAGCAGCAGCCCGGTGAGCCGGTCGGGGCCGGGGAACGGGGAGCCGGGCCACAGGGCGGCGGTGAGCGCGGCGAGGGCGAGCAGCACGGCCAGGTAGCTGCCCAGACAGCGGACCAGGACGAAGGCGGTGGAGCGCCAGAAGGCGCGGGCCGTGCCGGTGGAGCGCAGGCCCGCCAGGCTGCCGCTGCGGAAGCGGTGCAGCAGCCATTCGGCGGGGCCCATGCTGAGGGTGAGGGCGACGGCGGCGGGCGCGGCGACCGCGCTCTGCTCCTCGCCCGCGAGGACGTCCCCGACGGCCGCGTACAGCACCAGGACTCCGCTGCCGAGGCCGAACAGGGCGTACGGCAGGGAGGCGGTGAGGCGGGGGCCGGCGCCCCGTGGGGCGGCGGCGGTCGCGGGGGCCTGGGTGGCGAACGGGAGCAGGGCGGTCAGGCCCGCCGTCCAGGTGCCCCGGCTCTTCTCACGGACGGCGGGGGCGAGTTCCAGGGCGGCGAGGACGGCGGTGGCCAGCAGGGAGCCCAGCAGCAGGGCG
Organism: Streptomyces sp. NPDC048290; assembly: GCF_040652095.1. Taxonomy (NCBI): domain Bacteria; kingdom Bacillati; phylum Actinomycetota; class Actinomycetes; order Kitasatosporales; family Streptomycetaceae; genus Streptomyces; species Streptomyces sp. NPDC048290. The sequence goes on along the minus strand of NZ_JBEZLM010000008.1, from coordinate 83,504 downwards.
ACCCGGGCGGTGGTCGGCAGGTCGGTGAGGAGGGTGGCGGCGGCGCCCACGGGCAGCGGGGCGAGGGCGGCGAGCAGGGCCCGCTCCCGGCCGAGGACCAGCAGGGCGGTGGCGGCGGCGAGGTAGCAGGACTGGCCGACGGCGAAGGCGAGCGAGGCGGAGCCGGTGGCGCCGGACGCGGCGACGGCGGCGACGGTGCCGAGCAGCGCGCCGAGCGGGGCGCCGGTCAGCAGGGCGTGCCGGGCGGCGGTGCGGTCGCCGAGGCCGAGCCAGGAGTAGGCGCGGTGGGCGAGGCCCTGGTTCCAGGTCCAGCCGGTGAGGGCGGCGGCCAGCAGCGGGACCGTGCCGGACGGCAGCCCGCCGGGGCCGGGCCCGGAGGCGCCGCCGAGCAGCGGGGCGCCCAGGACATAGCCGAAGCCGGGGAGGGCGAAGATCACTCCGCGCAGCAGACAGGCGAGGAGCCCGGCCTGCCAGGGGTCGGGGGCGGGGCCCTCGGGTTCGGGGTGGCGGCGGTCGACGCGTTCGTACAGCTCCTCGGCGAGGGCGAAGGAGTTCTTGACGCCGTACCGCTCGCGTATCTGGTCGTCGGAGAGGCCGTCGGACTCCAGCAGGGCGGCTATCTCGTCGGGGTGGACGGCGGCGGCTATGAACGCGTCGAGCCGGTCGGCGAGCGCGTCGATCGGGTCGGGCTCGGCCCAGCTGGGGGTGGGCTGGCGGGGGATGGCGGGCAGCGAGTCGGGGCGGGCGCCGGGCGGCAGCCAGACGGAGCCGCTCACCAGCCGGGTCCGTTCGCGCCCGCGCCCGCGTACCAGGGGCTGCGCAGTTCGAGGGTCCAGTCGGCGACGGTCTCGACGGCGGGCTCGTAGGTCTGGGGGCCGCCCGCGAGTTCCTGGTAGATGGTGCGGAAGGCGTCGACCGAGCGGCGCAGGGTGAAGCGTTCGATGACCCGGCGGCGGGCCGCCTCGCCGAGCCGCAGCCGCCGTTCGTCGTCCTGGAGCAGGGCGAGCGCGGCGGCGGCGAGCTTCTCGGGCTCGCGCGGCGGGACGACGAGCCCGGTGTCGCCGACGGCCTCGCGCACGCCGCCGACATCGGTGGAGACGGTGGTCCGGCCGCAGCTCATGGCCTCGATGATGGAGAACGGGAAGCCCTCGGAGACCGAGGAGAGCATCACCACATGACCGGCCGCGTACGCCTTCCAGACCTCGGTGATCCGGCCCTCGAAGGTGATCCCGTCGGCGACACCGAGTTCGGCGGCGAGCTTCTCCAGCCGGGTCTTGTACGCCTCGCCGCCCGCCGGGACCGGGCCGAACAGGCGCAGCCGGGCGGCGGGGAGGCCGGCCCGGACGTCGGCGTAGGCCCGGATCAGGGTCTCCAGGTCCTTGATGGGGTCGACCCGGCCGCACCAGGTGAGGGTGGGGACGTCGGGTTCGGGTCCGGCGTGCGGGAAGGCGGCCGGGTCGACGCCGTTGTAGACCGTGCGGATCTTCGCGGGGTCGGCGCCGCCGCGCTCCTCCCAGCGCCGGTTGTACTGGTTGCAGGGCGTTATCAGGTCGGCGTTGCGGTAGCCGTGTGAGTTCAGCGCGCGGTAGAAGCCGAGCATGAAGGACTTCACGGGCCAGCGCTGGCCCTCGCGGCGGTAGCCGAGATAGCGCTCGCGCAGATAGATGCCGTGCTCGGTGAGGAGGAAGGGGACGCCGTCCAGCTCGCGGGCGGCCAGGGCGGGCAGGGTGGCCAGCCCGCTGCTCACCGCATGCGCGACGGAGTCCTCGGGTATCCGCACGCCGAGCGGGCGCAGGGCGTGCTCCAGCAGATCGGTGGCGGTCAGCGCGTCGTGCACGGTGGGGCGGGCGGCGGCGGTCGGCAGATGCGGCATCGTCCAGATCCACATCAGCGAGCGCAGCGCGGACTCGGTGCGCAGGGCGGCGGACAGCTGTCCGGCGCGGGCCAGCTCGGCGAGCGCGGCGAACGACTCGCCGAAGTCGCAGTGCGCGTCCGGGTCGAGGAACGACAGCAGGAAGCGCTCGTAGGAGTCGATGAACCGGCGCCGGGCCCGGCCGCGCGGGGCGCGTCCCCGGCCGGGGCGCGGGCCCCAGGTCGGCACCGAGGTGTGCCGGTACACATTGGGCGGCAGCTCCCAGGTGACCGGTTCGCGGCCGGTGCCGGTCATCGAGACGATGTGGAAATCCACCTCGGGCATCCCCTGGACGAGCTGGTCGCACCAGGTGCTGACGCCGCCGTGGACATGCGGATACGTGCCTTCTGTGAGCATCGTGACGTGCTGGCCGTTGCGCATGACTGCGCGGGTCCCCCCTGCGGTGTGGGCGGTCGAGGCGCGGGGAACTGCCGCCCGTTCCCGGGGGTGGCCGGTGGTGGGCTGGTCGCGCAGTTCCCCGCGTTGGCTGAGCTGGCTGAGCTGGCTGGGTCGACTGGGTCGACTGGGTCGACTACAGGGCGGCGTCCTGCCTCACGGCAGGTTCAAGGTCAGGGCCGACTGGAGCAGACCCGGCTGGGTCCAGGCCGAGCGGGTGCCCGCGTAGGCGGTGCCGAACGGGCTGGTGCCGAGCAGGAGTTGCTGCTGGGTGCCCTCGGGGGCGGTCACCGGGATCTTGACGCCGCCGGGAGCGGTCACCGTGACCTTGTTCCCGACCCGGTACGCCGTGACGCTGCCGTTGTCGACGGCGGTGCGCCAGGCGGCGCGGCGCTGGAACTCGGTCCCGATGGCGCTCTGGGAGAGGTTCTGCACGGGCGTGTTGTCGGCGAACAGGGCGCGGTAGTCGTCCAGGACCGTGTCCAGCACCGGGTAGAGGATGCGGTCCTCGGCCAGGTTGGACTGGTGGACGTAGTGCGGGCGCGGGTCGTTGGCGATGATGTGGGAGAGGGCGATCCGGGCCTCCTGGGGGACGATGTAGTCGTCGTACCCGGTGGGCACGTCCAGGGGCTCGGGCAGGCAGGTGGAGGCCGGGTTGGTCGCGCAGACGCCGCTGCCGCCGTCCGCGGTGGAGGTGTAGATCCAGTTGTACTCGTCGGCCATCTCCGCCTTGGTGCCCGTGTTGTAGTACACGTTCATCGGGTGGCGGGGCACGGTCAGGGCGTTGCCGACGGCGCGCTGGGCGGGCTCGCGGGAGTTGTCCGAGGCGAGCCAGGTGATCCCCGTGTCGGCCAGGGCGCCCGCGAGGTTCGGGTTGTCGTCGGGCTGCTGCGGGGTGGTGCGCAGTCCGGAGTGCTCACCGGTGACGAGTTCCGCGCGGGTGACCGGGAGGCCCTTGGCGAGGGCCCAGTTGTGGTTGTCGCGGATCTCGGCGGCGATGTCCGCGCGGCTCACGTACCGCGTGCTGCCGTCGGCGTTCTTGGCGCAGCTCCAGGGCACGGTCGAGGTGTCCTGGACGCAGCCGAGGAAGGGGTGGGTGTAGGTGTGGTTGATCCAGCGGTACTGGTTCTTGTCGGCGAGCAGCCGGTCGGTGAGGGCGTCGGTGCCGCCGTTCTCGGCCTTCCACTCCTCGCCGGAGCCCGCGTTGAAGACCAGGTCCAGGGTGAAGCCCTGGTTCTGCTGCCACTGGGCGGCGTACACCGCGTCGGCGGCGGTCATCCGGATCGGTTCGGTGCCCTCGCCGTCGCCGCCGACGCAGTCGAAGTCGCCGGGCGTGCAGTTGCGTACGGTGTCCCAGCGGCCGTCGGAGGCGAACACGTCGTCCACGTGCACGGCGAAGTAGTTGCGCTCCTGGCCGAGGTGGACGCCCTGGGTGAGCCACTCGACGATGCCCCGGGCGAGCAGCCGGAACTGCCGCTGGTGCTCGTTGTAGGCGAAGGTGACGACCAGTTCGCGCCGTCCGTCGTGGGCGTACTCGCCGAGCAGGCTGGCGCGGTCGGCGGAGCCGGGCACGGGGATGTCGACATAGCTGGTGTAGCCGGTGCGCGGGCGGGCCGCGAAGCCGTAGCTCTCGCTCACCGCGGGCGCGTTGTCCTCGAAGGCGAGGGGGCCGTCGAGATAGCCGAACGGGCCGGCCTTCCCGGCGGTGGTGACGCTCGCCGCCACCCCGTCGAGGGTGCCCGCGAAACCGCCCTGGTCGGTGTAGTCGAGGCCCACGCCCGGGTGCGCCCAGGTGTAGGCGTCGACCTGCGGGATGCCGTACGTCCGCTCGTAGGTCTCCAGGGCGGTCTGCTCCGCGGAACCGGCGCCGAAGGGGGCCTCGTTCGGCGCCACCACGCCCTGGTACTTGGCGCGCGGGACCCCGCCCACCGTGTCGCTGAGGAACGCGGCGTCCACCACCGGCCGGTTCGGATCCCCGAGATCCACCGTGGTGTACGGAATGCCCGTGTTCTCCAGTTGATCGGTGATGGCCTGGACCGGGCTGTCGCCGTTGTCCACCACCAGCACCTTGAGATCGATCCGCGGCTGCGGGTCGGCCGCCGCGACCGGCGCCGTCACCCCCAGCGTGGTCAGTGCGGTGACCGCCACGACGGCGGCCGTGATTCTCCATCCGTGCGCGCTGCGCGCCATCAGGTCTGCCCCTCCCCCAAGAAAACCCCCGTGCCGGTCCCCCGTGCCAAGTCCCCCTGCCGGGCCCGCCGTACGGAGACCGCACCCGGACCCTCGGGGGCCCCGAGTACACAATCCCCCGAACAAGATCCCCCATCTGCTCAAGAGATGGAGGACCAGTGAAAATCATGCAAACCGGCGGGCTCCGGACCCGCCGGAACGGCAGGAGTGTGACCCGGATCACCGCACCATGGGATCGCGAATTGGCCACGGCGCCACCGGCGGGTGAACACCCGCAGTAATGAGCGAACGCAGCGACGCGCGTAGGCTCGTCCCGGATATGTGCCGAGCTGGTGCGGACACCCGGTCGAGACCGCACCCTCAAGCCGGTTTCGGCCGCAGCCCGCACCGGCTGCCCCGGGCCCGGCCGGCCCACACCGTTCGGCCGCGGAAACTTCACACCGGAAGCGAGATTTCACCACCGTGACTGCTCTCACTCTCAGCACCTCCGGGGCGCCCGCCCTGCGGAGCGACGCGATCGTCATCGGCGTCGCCCAGGGCGCGAAGGGCCCCGTCGTCGCGGCCGGCGCCGAGGCCGTCGACCAGGCGTACGACGGCCGGCTCGCCGGAGTCCTGGAGACCCTCGGCGCCTCGGGTGCCGAGGGCGAGGTGACCAAGCTGCCCGCGCCCGCCGGCTTCAAGGCGCCGCTGGTGCTCGCCGTCGGCCTGGGCGCCGAGCCCGCCAAGGACGCCGGATACAGCGGGGAGGCGCTGCGCCGCGCCGCCGGTGCCGCCGCGCGGGCGCTCGCCGGGTCCAGGAAGGCGGGCTTCGCGCTGCCGCTGGCGGACGCCGCCGACGCCGGGGCGGTCGCCGAGGGCGCCCTGCTCGGGGCGTACGCCTTCGACGCCTACAAGGAGAACGGCCAGGGCGCCAAGAACGGCAAGGACAGCAAGGACGGCAAGGACGGCAAGGCCAAGAACGGCAAGGCGCCGCTCGCCGAGGTGGCCCTGCTCGGCGGCAAGCCCCGCGACAAGGCGTACAAGGCCGCCGTGGAGCGGGCCGCGGCGGTCTCCGAGGAGCTGAACCGCGCCCGTGACCTGATCAACACCCCGCCGAACGACCTCGACCCCGAGGCGTTCGCCGCGGTCGCCTCCGCCGCGGGCAAGGAGCACGGCATCAAGGTGCAGGTGCTCGACGAGAAGGCGCTCGCCAAGGGCGGCTACGGCGGCATCCTGGGCGTCGGCGCCGGGTCGGCGGCGGCTCCCCGGCTGGTCAAGCTGTCGTACACGCACCCCAAGGCGGGCAAGCACCTGGCGTTCGTCGGCAAGGGCATCACCTACGACTCGGGCGGCATCTCGCTGAAGCCGGCCGGTCACAACGAGACGATGAAGTGCGACATGAGCGGGGCGGCGGCGGTGTTCGCCGCGGTGGTCGCCGCCGCGCGGCTCGGGCTGAAGGTGAATGTCACCGGCTGGCTGGCGCTGGCCGAGAACATGCCGTCCGGCTCGGCGACCCGCCCCGGTGACGTGCTGCGGATGTACAGCGGCAAGACGGTGGAGGTGCTCAACACCGACGCCGAGGGCCGGCTGGTGCTGGCCGACGCGCTGTGGGCGGCCTCCCAGGAGAAGCCGGACGCGATCGTGGACGTGGCGACGCTGACCGGCGCGATGGTGCTGGCGCTGGGCAACCGGACGTTCGGTGTGATGGCCAACGACGACGCGTTCCGCTCCGCGATCGTGGAGGCGGCGGAGGAGGTCGGCGAGGAGTCCTGGCCGATGCCGCTGCCGGAGCATCTGCGCAAGGGGATGGACTCGCCCACGGCCGACATCGCGAACATGGGTGAGCGGATGGGGGGTGGGCTGGTGGCCGGGCTGTTCCTGCGGGAGTTCGTGGGTGAGGGGATCACGTGGGCGCACCTCGACATCGCGGGGCCGGCGTTCAATGAGTCCGGGCCGTTCGGGTACACGCCGAAGGGGGGCACGGGGTCGTCGGTGCGGACGCTGGTTCGGCTGGCGGAGCTGACGGCTTCGGGTGATCTGGGCTGATATTCGCCTAATAGCTCGGTTCGTCCCGTTCTATGGCGAGTGCGGACCGTGGTCGGCTGGTCGCGCAGTTCCTCCCCCAGAGGGGGTACCCCCAGCGCCCCTGGTAGGTCACCTGGACGGCGGGGCGATGGTGTGGTGACTCACACCATCGCCCCGCGTCTCGTCCGGGCGGGACAAGTGCGAAGATGGGCGGCGGCAGGACAGGGCCCCATCCCAGGGCCGAAGGCAAAAAGCGGCCGGACACCAGCCGCCGACCGGTCACCGGAGACCGGCGTGGCGCACATGCATGGAGGACGTGACGTGGCGAACGACGCCAGCACCGTTTTCGACCTAGTGATCCTCGGCGGTGGCAGCGGTGGGTACGCCGCGGCCCTGCGCGGGGCTCAGCTGGGCCTGGACGTCGCCCTGATCGAGAAGGACAAGGTCGGCGGTACCTGCCTGCACCGGGGTTGCATCCCCACCAAGGCCCTGCTGCACGCGGGCGAGATCGCCGACCAGGCTCGGGAGAGCGAGCAGTTCGGCGTCAAGACCAGCTTCGAGGGCATCGACGTAGCCGGTGTCCACAAGTACAAGGACGATGTCGTCTCGGGCCTGTACAAGGGCCTCCAGGGGCTGATCGCGTCCCGCAAGGTGACGTACATCGAGGGCGCGGGCCGGCTGTCCTCGCCGACCTCCGTCGATGTGAACGGACAGCGCGTCCAGGGCCGCCATGTGCTGCTCGCCACCGGCTCCGTGCCGAAGTCGCTGCCCGGTCTGGAGATCGACGGCAACCGGATCATCTCCTCGGACCACGCGCTGGTCCTGGACCGGGTCCCGAAGTCCGCGATCGTGCTCGGCGGCGGGGTCATCGGCGTCGAGTTCGCCTCCGCCTGGAAGTCCTTCGGCACCGATGTCACGGTGATCGAGGGCCTCAAGCACCTGGTCCCCGTCGAGGACGAGAACTCCTCGAAGCTGCTGGAGCGCGCGTTCCGCAAGCGGGGCATCAAGTTCAACCTCGGCACCTTCTTCTCGAAGGCCGAGTACACCGCCGACGGCGTCAAGGTGACCCTGGCCGACGGCAAGGAGTTCGAGGCCGAGGTGCTGCTCGTCGCCGTCGGCCGCGGCCCGGTCTCCCAGGGCCTGGGCTACGAGGAGGCCGGGGTCGCCATGGACCGCGGCTATGTCCTCGCGGACGAGTACATGCGGACGAACGTCCCGACCATCTCCGCCGTCGGCGACCTGGTGCCCACGCTCCAGCTCGCGCACGTCGGCTTCGCGGAGGGCATCCTGGTCGCGGAGCGGCTCGCCGGTCTGAAGGTCGTCCCGATCGACTACGACGGTGTGCCTCGGGTGACGTACTGCCACCCGGAGGTAGCCTCCGTCGGGATCACCGAGGCCAAGGCCAAGGAGATCTACGGCGCGGACAAGGTCGTCGCGCTGAAGTACAACCTGGCGGGCAACGGCAAGAGCAAGATCCTGAAGACCGCGGGCGAGATCAAGCTCGTCCAGGTCAAGGACGGTGCGGTGGTCGGTGTGCACATGGTCGGCGACCGTATGGGCGAGCAGGTCGGCGAGGCCCAGCTGATCTACAACTGGGAGGCGCTGCCCGCCGAGGTGGCCCAGCTCATCCACGCCCACCCGACGCAGAACGAGGCGCTCGGCGAGGCCCACCTGGCACTGGCCGGCAAGCCGCTGCACGCACACGACTGATCAGCCCTCGGGCGCGACGACACAGACTTCCGCAATTTCGTTAGGAGCAACCGAAACCATGGCGGTTTCCGTAACCCTTCCGGCGCTCGGTGAGAGCGTCACCGAGGGCACTGTCACCCGCTGGCTGAAGGCCGAGGGCGAGCGCGTCGAGGCCGACGAGCCGCTGCTCGAAGTGTCCACCGACAAGGTCGACACCGAGATCCCCTCGCCCGCCTCCGGTGTCCTCGCCTCCATCAAGGTGGCCGAGGACGAGACGGTCGAGGTCGGCGCCGAGCTGGCCCTGATCGACGACGGCTCGGGCGCCCCGGCCCCGGCCCCCGCGCCGGTGGCCGAACCGGCGCCGGTCGCCGAGGCCCCCGCCGCACCGCCCGCCCCGCCCGCCCCGGCGCCGGTCGCCGAGGCCCCTGCCGCCCCGGCTCCCGCGGCCCCGGCCGCGCCCGCCGCTCCGGTGGCCCCCGCCGGTGCCGCCTCCGGTACCGATGTGGTGCTGCCCGCGCTCGGCGAGTCCGTCACCGAGGGCACGGTCACCCGCTGGCTGAAGGCCGTCGGCGACACCGTCACGGCCGACGAGCCCCTCCTTGAGGTCTCGACGGACAAGGTCGACACCGAGATCCCGGCGCCCACCTCGGGCACGCTGCTGGAGATCGTGGTCGCCGAGGACGAGACGGCCGAGGTCGGCGCCAAGCTGGCGGTCATCGGCGAGGCGGGCGCGGCCCCGGCCGCAGCCCCCGCCCCGGCTGTCCCGGCCCCGGCGCCGGTCGCCGAGGCCCCCGCCGCCCCGGCTGTCCCGGCCCCGGCGCCGGTCGCCGAGGCCCCCGCCGCCCCGCCCGCCCCGGCTCCGGCACCCCCGGCTCCGGCTCCGGTCCAGCCCGCCGCCCCGGTGGCCCCGGCTCCGGTGGCCCAGGCTCCGGCGCCGGTCGCGCCCGCCGCCCCGGCCCCCGCGCCGGTCGCGCCCGTGACCCCGGCTCCCGCCCCGGCGCCCGCCGCCGGTGCGACCGACGAGGGCGCCTATGTCACCCCGCTGGTGCGCAAGCTCGCCGCCGAGAACGGGGTCGACCTGGGCGCCGTCAGGGGCACCGGTGTCGGCGGCCGTATCCGCAAGCAGGACGTGCTGGCCGCGGCAGAGGCGGCGAAGGCCGCCGCCGCTGCCCCGGCTCCGTCCGCCGCCGCGCCCGCCCCGGCCGCCCGCAAGAGCGCGCCGGTACTGGAGGTCTCGCCGCTGCGTGGCCAGACCGTGAAGATGCCTCGCATCCGCAAGCTCATCGGCGACAACATGGTCAGGGCGCTGCACGAGCAGGCGCAGCTGTCCTCGGTGGTCGAGGTCGATGTCACCCGGCTGATGCGGCTGCGGGCGCAGGCGAAGGACTCCTTCGCGGCGCGTGAGGGCGTCAAGCTCTCCCCGATGCCGTTCTTCGTGAAGGCGGCGGCCCAGGCGCTGAAGGCCCACCCGGTCATCAACGCCCGGATCAACGTCGACGAGGGCACGATCACCTACTTCGACACCGAGCACGTGGGTATCGCGGTGGACTCCGAGAAGGGCCTGATGACCCCGGTCATCAAGTACGCCGGTGACTTGAACATCGCCGGTATCGCCAAGGCCACGGCGGACCTCGCGGCCAAGGTGCGGGGCAACAAGATCACGCCGGACGAGCTGGCCGGCGGGACCTTCACGATCTCCAACACGGGCTCGCGCGGCGCGCTGTTCGACACGATCATCGTGCCGCCCGGCCAGGTCGCGATCCTCGGGATCGGCGCCACGGTCAAGCGCCCGGCGGTCATCGAGACGGAGGAGGGCACGGTCATCGGCGTCCGCGACATGACGTACCTGACCCTGTCCTACGACCACCGCCTGGTCGACGGCGCCGACGCGGCCCGCTACCTGACCGCCGTCAAGGCGATCCTGGAGGCCGGCGAGTTCGAGGTCGAACTCGGCCTGTAAGCAACACCGCCAACATGAGCGATGCCCTCACCCGTAATCCCCGGGCGGGGGCATCGCCCTTTTCTTGGGGGCGCGGGGAACTGCGCGAGTCTTTGGGCGCCGCGAGGAACCACGCAAGCCTTCCAGGGCCCCGAGGTACCACGGACCTTCGGGGGCGCGGGGAACTGCGCGACCAGCCACAACCCCACCCGCACCCGCCACCCCATGAGAAACCCCCCACCCCCCAAGGCGCAAAAACCCCGTGTAACCCTGATCTCACCTGCACGAAAGCACCCCTCCTCGCCACCCCAGCGGAGCGCTCCCGCCGTATTGTCTAAACGTCAAACGTTAAGGAGCTCTCATGACCGCGCCCGTCATCCACTCGCTGCGCGAACAGATCCGCGAGCACATCCTCGAGGGGATCATCAGCGGACGCTGGCAGCCGGGCGAGCGGATCGTGGAGCGGCGGATCGCCACGGAGCTGGAGGTCAGCCAGACCCCGGTGCGCGAGGCACTGCGCGAGCTGGAGTCCCTGCGCCTGATCGAGTCCGCGCCGAACAAGGGCGTACGGGTGCGCAACCTGACCGCCGCCGACCTGGAGGAGAGCTACCCCGTCCGGGCCGGTCTCGAGGCCATCGCCGCTGAGCTGGCCGCCGACCGGCTGGCCGGTGACTGCTCCGCCCTGGAACCGCATGTCACCGCCCTGTACGAGGCGGACAGCCACTCGGACGGCACCGCCCAGGTGCGGCACACCGTCGGCTTCCACCGCGAGCTGGTCCGGGCCGCCGGGAACTCGGTGCTGCTGCACACCTGGGAGGGGCTCGGCATCGAGGTCTTCACGGCGCTGTCCATCCGCTGGCTGGGCACGGTCCAGCAGTCGTACGCGGAGGAGCACGAGGAGCTGGTGGACGCGTTCCGGCGCCGGGACCCGCGGATCGCGGAGATCGTGAAGGCGCATGTGCTGGGCTGCGCCCCGCGCACCAGCCCGGAATGACCTCCGCGCACCAACCCGGAGTGACCCTCAGGGACCGCCCCCTCCCCCCCCGATCGAGTGAGCGCCCGTTCGCTCAGACCTCCCCCACCTGCGGAAACTCCTCGAAAAACAATCGAAAACACGGCACCGCGTGCCCGTTCGAATGACACCCCGTGCCCACTTTCTCGTAATCAAGAAGTTTTGCCCCTGAACCCTTTGATCGATCATCGATCAGGGAGTTAGAGTCACGCTGGGCTTCCACCAGAGCCTCACGCCCTGTCCTGCCAAAGACCAAGGGCACCCCCGAACCCTTACCGATGAGGGAACCCCCTTCGACTGAGGAAGGCGGCGACATGACCGACCCCTACGCCATCCAGCCGAGCGCGCTCGACCAGCTCCCCGACCGGGACCCGGAGGAGACCGCCGAGTGGCAGGCTTCGCTGGACGCCGTCGCCAAGGCTGCCGGCCCGCACCGTGCGGCCTACCTGATGCGCCGCACCCTGGAGCGCGCGGAGGGCGCCGGCATCGCACTGCCGAAGCTCCTCGAAACGGACTACGTCAACACCATCCCCACGCCCACCGAGCCGAACGTGCCCGGTGACGAGGCGCTGGAGGCCCGGATCACCGCCTGGAACCGCTGGAACGCGGCGGCGATGGTGAGCCGGGGCAGCAAGTACGGCGTCGGCGGCCACATCGCCACCTTCGCCTCCGCGGCCTGGCTCTACGAGACCGGCTTCAATCACTTCTTCCACGGGAAGGAGGGCGACGGCTCCGGCGACCAGCTCTACATCCAGGGCCACGCCTCCCCCGGGATCTACGCCCGCGCCTTCCTCGACGGCCGGCTCTCCGAGCAGCACCTCGACCACTTCCGCCAGGAGTCGGGCGGCAGCGGTCTGCCGTCCTACCCGCACCCGCGGCGGCTGCCCTGGCTGTGGGAGTTCCCCACGGTGAGCATGGGCCTCGGCCCGCTCTCCGCGATCTACCAGGCACGCTTCAACCGCTATCTCACGAACCGCGCCATCAAGGACGTCTCGGCGTCGCACGTATGGGCGTTCCTCGGCGACGGCGAGATGGACGAGCCGGAGTCCACGGCGGCGCTCGCGCTGGCGGCCCGTGAGGAGCTGGACAACCTCACCTTCGTCATCAACTGCAACCTCCAGCGCCTCGACGGCCCGGTCCGCGCCAACTTCAAGATCGTGCAGGAGCTGGAGGCCCAGTTCCGCGGCGCCGGCTGGAATGTGATCAAGACGCTGTGGGGCACCGCCTGGGACGAGCTGTTCGCGCTCGACACCACGGGCGCGCTGGTCCGCCGGCTGCGTGAGGTGCCGGACGCCCAGGTGCAGACGTACCAGACGCGGGACGCGGCCTACATCCGGCAGGACTTCTTCGGCAAGGACCCGGCGCTCGTGGAGCTGGCGAAGCTGCTGAGCGACGACAAGATCCTGGAGTGCTTCCACCTCTCCCGCGGCGGCCACGAGGCCCGCAAGGTGTACGCGGCCTACAAGGCGGCGGTGGAGTTCAAGGGCGCGCCGACGGTGATCCTGGCGCAGACCGTCAAGGGCCACACCCTGGGCTCCGGCTTCGCGTCGAAGAACGCCAACCACCAGATGAAGAAGCTGTCGGTGGACGAGTTCAAGGCGATGCGGGACCTGCTGGAGCTGCCGATCCCGGACTCCGCCTTCGCCGACGGCCAGGTGCCCTACGGCCACCCGGGCGCCGACTCCCCCGAGGTGCGCTACCTCCAGGAGCGCCGCGCGGCCCTCGGCGGCCCGGCCCCGGCTCGCCGTACGCATCCGCTGGCCCCGCTGCCCGCCCCCGCCGAGAAGGCGTTCGCCTCCTTCGACAAGGGCTCGGGCACCCAGAACGTGGCGACCACCATGGCCTTCGTCCGGCTGGTGAAGGACCTGGTGCGGGACAAGGAGACCGGGAAGCGCTGGGTGCCGATCGTGCCCGACGAGGCCCGCACCTTCGGCATGGAGTCGCTGTTCCCGTCGCTCGGGATCTACTCCCCCAAGGGCCAGACGTACGAGCCGGTCGACCGTGACCAGCTGATGTACTACAAGGAGGCCACGAACGGGCAGATCCTCAACGAGGGGATCACCGAGGCCGGTTCGATGGCCGACTTCATCGCCGCGTCCAGCGCGTACGCCACGCACGGCGAGCCGATGATCCCGTTCTACATCTTCTACTCGATGTTCGGCTGGCAGCGCACGGCCGACCAGATGTGGCAGCTCGGCGACCAGCTCGGCCGCGGCTTCCTGGTCGGCGCCACCGCGGGCCGTACGACGCTGACCGGCGAGGGCCTCCAGCACGCCGACGGCCACTCCCCGCTGATCGCCTCCACCAACCCGGCGGCGCTCTCCTACGACCCCGCGTTCGCCTACGAGATCGCGGTGATCGTCCGGGACGGTCTGCGCCGGATGTACGGCGAGGCGGCGCCCGGCGAGGACCAGGACGTCTTCTACTACCTGACGGTCTACAACGAGCCGCTGCCGCAGCCCGCGAAGCCCGCCGGGCTCGGTATCGACGAGGGCATCGTCAAGGGCCTGTACCGCTTCAACACGGCGGAGTCGGCGGGGCTGAACGTGGCGGCCGTCAGCGGCCCCCGCATCCAGCTGCTCGGCTCCGGTACGGCGATCCACTGGGCGCTGACGGCGCAGAAGCTGCTCGCCGAGGAGTGGGGCGTGGCCGCGGACGTGTGGTCGGCGACCTCCTGGACCGAGCTGCGCCGGGACGCGCTGGAGGCCGACGCGGCGCTGCTGCGCGGCGAGGAGCGGGTGCCGTACGTACGCCAGGCGCTCCAGGGCGCCGAGGGCCCGGTGCTGGCGGTGTCCGACTACATGCGCCAGGTGCCCGACCAGATCGCGCAGTGGGTCGAGCAGGACTACACCTCGCTGGGCGCCGACGGCTTCGGTCTGTCCGACACCCGGGACGCGGCCCGCCGCCACTTCGGGGTGGACGCCGAGTCGATCGTGGTGGCCGCGCTGGCCCAGCTGGCCCGCCGTGGCGAGGTCCCGGCGACGGCGGTGAAGGAAGCGCGGGAGCGGTACGGGCTGTAACCAGCCGAGGTACGGGGAAGAAGGGGCACGCCGGTCGGCGCGCCCCTTCTTCCCTTTCCCCTTTCTTCCTTTGTTCTCGCCGCCGCCGTCGCTGTCCGACCCGCCCGGCATCATGGGGGACATGCGTGCTGCCCGGCTCATCAAGATGGTTCTGCTGCTCCAGTCCCGCCCGTCGATGACCGCCGCCGAGCTGGCGCGGGAGCTGGAGGTGTCGGAGCGGACCGTGACCCGGGACGCGCAGGCGCTGTCGGAGGCGGGCGTCCCGGTCTACGCGGACCGCGGCCGCACCGGCGGCTACCGGCTGATCGGCGGCTACCGCACCCGGCTGACGGGGCTGGCCCGCGGCGAGGCCGAGGCGCTGTTCCTGTCGGGCGTGCCGGGCGCGCTGCGTGAGATGGGGCTGGAGGACGCGGCGTCGGCGGCCCGGCTGAAGGTGTCGGCGGCGCTGCTGCCGTCCCTGCGGGACGCCTCGCGTACGGCGGCGCAGCGCTTCCATCTGGACGCGCCGAACTGGTTCAGCGAGCCCCCGACGCCCGCGCTGCTGCCCGCGGTCGCCGACGCGGTCTGGGACGACCGGCCGGTCACCGCCCGCTACCGGCGCGGGGACGGCGAGGTGGAGCGGCTGCTGGAGCCGTACGGGCTGGTGCTGAAGGCCGGGGTCTGGTACCTGTGCGCGCGGGTCGTGGACGGCGGGGACTTCCGGACGTACCGGATCGACCGGTTCTCGGCGGTGGAGCCCGGGGAGAAGCGGTTCAGCCGGGACGAGGGGTTCGATCTGCCGGGTTTCTGGGCGGAGCAGGCGCTGCGGTTCGCCCGTTCGCTGCTGCGCGCGGAGGTCGTCGTCCGGCTGTCGCGGGACGGGCTGCGCAGGCTGCCGCACGCCGTGGACCCGGTGTCCGCGCGGGAGGCGCTGCGGGCGGCGGAGCCGGACGCCCGGGGCTGGGCCACGGTCACGCTGCGGGTCGAGTCCGAGGAGGTCGCCCACACCCAGCTGACGGCGCTTGGCCCGGAGGCGGAGGTGCTGGCCCCGGCGACCCTGCGCAAACGGTTCGCCAAGGACGCCAGACGGCAGGCGGCGCTGTACCGGGCGGGCGCCGGGTGACCGGGCAGAGGGGCGGAGCCGGGGCCGCGGCGGGGCCGCGGGGACGACGATCCGCCGTACTCCGCGTGCGGCGGCCCGGCGCAGGCCCGATGCTGGTGGCGTGATGGACGAGACGGAGTTCTGGGAGCTGGTCGACGCCACCCGGGAGGACGCCGAGGGCGACCCCGAGGAGCAGGCCGATCTGCTGGTCGACCGGCTGCTCCAGCTGGACCCGGACATGGTGCTGGACTTCGCCCGTCACTTCGAGGCCCGCTACAACCGCGCGTACCGCTGGGATCTGTGGGGCGCCGCCTGGGTGCTGCTGGACGGGGTCAGCGACGACGCCTTCGACTTCTTCCGCTGCTGGCTGATCGGCCAGGGCCGCGAGGTGTACGAGGGCGCCCTGCACGACCCGGACGCGCTCGCCGATCTGCTGGACGACTTCGACGAGGAGATCGACGGCGACGGGGAGGAGCTGGGGTACGCGGCGGACGAGGCGTACGAGCAGCTCACCGGCACGGTCGCGCCGGACCTCGGGATCGCCCCGGCGCCCGCCGAGCCGGAGGGCGCCCCGCTGGACTTCGAGAACGAGCGGGTGCTCGCGGAGCGGTATCCACGGCTGTGGGACCGGTTCAAGGAGTAGTCGGGGCGACGGGGCGGAGCAGCAGGCCGGGGTGGACGGGCGGGGTTCCCGGGTCCGTCGTTCCCCGGGCGTCGGGCGAAGCGGTTCCCGGCGCGGGGCGCAGGAGGGCGGCGCCCTGGGGCGGCGTCGGGGACGGGTACGGGGACGAGGGCGTGGCGGACACCGGGGCGCTGGGCACAGCGACCGCTCCCCGCTCGGCCCCCGGTCCCGACTCCTCCGTCGTCGGCTGGTCGAGCCGGAGGCCCGGGGTGGGGGTGCGGCCCTGGAGCCGGGCCGCGCGTTCCCGGATCTCCGGCAGCCGGGCGGTCAGCGCGGCGCCGGGGCAGGTGGTCATATAGCCGTCGTCGTGGCCCGCGACCGCCGGGAACAGCGCGGTGCTGCCTTCGGCGTACCGGCTGAGGCTGTTGCTGGAGGTCAGTCTGACCTGGCCGCGCGGGTCGGCGTCGGCGAGCCCCAGTTTCCAGCCGGTCAGCGCGGCGATGGCGTCGGTCATCACCTGGGGGACCTCGGCGCCCGTGGTGAAGGTGCCGATCGCGGCGATCCCGGCGGTGCGGTGGTTGAAGCCCTGGGTGTGGGCGCCGGTGACGGGCCGGGTGATGCCGCCCGCGCGGCCCTCGTAGATGACGCCGCAGCGGTCGACGAGGAAGTTGTAGCCGATGTCGTCCCAGTCGCGGGCGCCGGTCTGTCCGGCGGACAGCGAGCGGATGATGCCCGGGGTGTCGGCGCAGTCGTAGCCGTTGGGCGAGTCGGTGTGGTGCACGAAGACGGCGACGACCTTGTCGTCGTAGCGCGGTGTGGGCCGTCCGGGGGCTTCGGCCGCCGCCAGCCAGGCGGAGCGGGGCAGGATCGACGGCCGGGGGGCGCCGTGTGCGGCGGGCCGGGCGGCGAGCTTGCGCACGGCCTCGGTGGCGGTGTGCCGGTCGACGCCCGCCGCGCAGAGTCCGAGCACCGTGGCGGCGGCGATCCCGGGCAGACAGGCCAGGGTCAGGACGGCGGCGCGGGGCAGCGGGGCGGACGGGAGCCAGTGGGGGCGCGGGAGGCGGGGCGGGCGGGGGAAGGGCGGGCGCCGGTCGCGGTACCGGCGCACGGCGAGCCGGGCGCGCCGTAGGTCGTCGCGCGAGCGCCGTACGGCGTCCCGGGCACGGCGTGACAGGTCACGGGAGCGCCGCACGACGCCGGGTACGGCGTTGCGCCAGGAGGGGGCACGCATGATCCCACTCTCGGTGCCCGCCGGACGGTCCGCGATGTGTGCTGTGCCACCTGGTGGAACCATCGTCC
This sequence comes from Streptomyces sp. NPDC048290, assembly GCF_040652095.1. Lineage (NCBI taxonomy): Bacteria > Bacillati > Actinomycetota > Actinomycetes > Kitasatosporales > Streptomycetaceae > Streptomyces > Streptomyces sp. NPDC048290. Next base: position 66,340 of record NZ_JBEZLM010000008.1, on the reverse strand, counting down.
CGGTCCGCGGCGTTTCCCGCGGTACAGACGGTGTCCGGACGATTCCGGGCGGCGCTGATCACTGAGCCCGCGTCGCGCGTATGGAATGGGTGCGCACGGCCGAGAGAAGGGCGGCATCCGTGGACCTGCTCGACATTCTGCTGCTTGTGGTGATCGTGGTGTACGCGGGCTCGGGGTACCGCAGAGGGCTGGTGGCGGGCTGTGTCTCGCTGGCCGGTTTCGTGGGCGGCGCGGCGATCGGCGTCTGGATTCTCCCGTGGGTGATGGACCTGGTCTCGCCGGGCACGACGGCGGCCACGGTGACCGCGGTGTGTACGGTGCTGGTGCCCGCCGTGGCGGGCCATGAGCTGGCCGGCCGGCTGGCCCTGCGGGTCCGGCACGAACTGGACCGGGGCCCGCTGCGGGTGGCCGACGGGGTGGGCGGCGCGGTCGCCAACTCGGCGGCGGTGCTGATCGTCGCCTGGGTCGCGGCGAGTGTGCTGGCGGCCTCGTCGTCGCCGCTGCTGACCACGGCGATCCGGGACTCCCGGCTGCTGGGCACGGTCCAGGACGTGATGCCGGACACCACCCCGTCCTGGTTCTCGGGGGCCACGTCGGCGCTGGCCGAGGCGGGTTTCCCGCAGGTCTTCAACCCCTTCGAGAACGAGTCGACGGCCGAGGTGGCCGAGCCGTCCGGCGACAGTGTCACGGCGGCGGCCACCCGGGCGGCCCAGCGCAGCTCGGTGAAGGTGGAGGGCGTCGTCGGCGACCAGGGCCGCGAGGGCAGCGGGTTCGTGTACGCGCGGGAGCGGGTGATGACCAACGCCCATGTGGTGGCCGGGATCGACGCCCCGACGGTCCGGGTCGGCGGGGTCGGGCGGGCGTACGAGGCGCGGGTGGTGCTGTTCGACCCGGACAAGGACGTGGCGGTGCTGTACGTGCCGGGGCTGACCGCGCCGGTGCTGTCCTTCGACGACAGCGCGGGGCGCGGGGACGCGGCGGTGGTCGCCGGATATCCGCAGGACGGCGGTCTTGACCTCCAGGCGGCGACGGTGGCGAACCGGGTGGACGCGCGCGGGCAGAACATCTACAGCGACGCGTCGGTGACCCGGGAGATCTACTCGATCCGCTCCACGGTCCGGCCGGGCAACTCCGGCGGCCCGCTGCTGACCACCGACGGCCGGGTGTACGGCGTGGTCTTCGCCCGCTCCACCTCCGACCCGCAGACCGGCTATGTGCTGACGGCGGCGGAGGTCTCACCGGACGCCGAGCGCGCGGCGGACGCGACGACCCCGGTGGACACGGGCCCGCTGGTGACGACGTAGGACGGGGTCGGCGAGGTGCGCTAGGGCAGCGGACGTCCCATCAGCACATCGTCGACGTACGCCCCGTCGAGGTGGAACTCCTCGGGCTGGACGCCCTCCACCACGAACCCCTCGGACGCGTAGAGCGCGCGGGCGGTGGTGTTGTGGCCGAGGACGCGCAGGGTGATCCGGCGGGCGCCCCGCTCGCGCGCCTCCGCCACGGCGGCCCGCACCAGCGCCCGCCCGACGCCGTGTCCCCTGGCCTCCTCGGCGACGGCGAGACCGCGGATCTGCCGGACATGGGTGTTGGAGGCCAGCTCGGTCGGGAAGCCGAGCCGGACATAGCCGACGACCCGTCCGTCGATCTCGGCGACGAAGTGGTCGAGGGGTCCGCTGCGCTTGCCGAAGAAGGGCTGGTCGGCCTCGGGACGCGGGCTCACCGCGTGCAGCGGGGACCAGCTGTCCCGGTCGAGCCGGACGAGCGCGGGTTCGTCGTCCGGCGTGGCATGGCGTATGAGCGGTGCGGGCATGCGGGTCACTGTACGACTCGTACGCCCCACCGGACCCGCGGTTTTCCCACCGCCGTGAGGAGAATGCACGCATGGAGCGCACGGAACGCACGGAGCGCGGGGAACGTCAGCGGGTCGCGGTGGCCGGTGCGTCCGGTCTGATCGGTGGCGCGCTGACCCGCTCGCTGACCGCCGACGGCCACCTGGTGGTACGGCTGGTGCGGCGCGAGCCGCGCGGCGCGGACGAGGTCCGCTGGGACCCCGAGGCGGGCCGGGTCGACGCGGCGGGCCTTGAGGGCTGTACGGCGGTGGTGAACCTGGCCGGTGCCGGGGTGGGCGACCGGCGCTGGACCCCGGCGTACAAGGAGCGGCTGCGCGCGGGCCGGGTCGAGGGCACGAGGGCGCTGGCCGAGGCGGTGGCGGCGCTGGACACCCCGCCCCGGGTGTTCGTCAACGGCAGCGCGATGGGCTACTACGGTCCGACCGGCGACCGTGCGGTGGACGAGAGCGCGCCCGCCGGGACGGGGTTCCTGCCGGAGCTGTGCGTGGCCTGGGAGGGCGCGGCGGCCCCGGCGGCACGGGCCGGGATCCGGACGGTGTTCGTCCGCACGGGTCTGGTGGTGGCCCGGGACGGCGGGGCGTGGGCCCGGCTGTTCCCGCTGTTCAAGGCGGGCCTGGGCGGGCGGCTCGGGGACGGCCGCCAGTACTGGTCGTACATCGCCCTGCACGACGAGGTGGCGGCGATCCGGCACCTCCTGGACCGCGCGGACCTGTCCGGCCCCTTCAACCTCACCGCCCCCGAGCCGCTGACGAACCGTGAGATCACCGCGGCGATGGGCCGGGTGCTGCGCCGTCCGACCCTGTGCGCCGTGCCCGCGCCCGTGCTGCGGGCGGTGCTCGGCGAGATGTCCGGTGACGTCCTGGGCAGCCAGCGGGTGGTGCCGAAGCGGCTGCTGGAGTCGGGGTTCGTGTTCGCGTTCCCGGGCATCGAGGACGCGCTGCGGGCCGCGTTGTAGCGCGCGGGGAGCGGGCGGTGCGGCGCCCGCGGGGGCCGTGCGCCGTACCGACCGCACGGTCTGCCGTATGCCACCTTCGTGCGACCGTGACCCTGTGCGTGCGCGACTGACCGAACGTCAGCCGCTGCCTAACCTCGACCTGAACTCGGGTATTCCCGGCGGCCATGGGGGGCATGAGGTCTCCACCGGCCGAGCGACCTCAGGGAGGGGCACGTGCTTCAGCCCGCGTATCAGGCGGATGTCGTCGTGGTGGGAGCCGGGGTCGCCGGGCTCTCGGCCGCGCACCGACTCACCAGCGCAGGAGTGACGACCGCCGTACTGGAGGCCGCCCCATGGGTCGGTGGCCGCATGGTGACCGAGAAGGTCGACGGGTTCCGGCTGGACCGCATCGGCCAGCTCCTGTCCACCGCGTTCCCGGAGCTGCGCCGCACGCCGGGCCTGGACGGTCTGGTGCTCCGGCCGTTCGCCCCGGGCGTGCTGCTGCACAGCGACGGACGGCTGCACCGGACGGGCACTCCGGCGAGCGTAGGGAGCGCGAGGGGCGCACTTCACGCGGTACGCGCCCTGGCGAGCGCCCCGCCGCTTCCGCGTCCCCCTCAGCTGTCCTGGTCCCAGTCGGCCGCGCCCCGTCCGCTGGGCACCGCCATCGACCACGCCCGGCTGCGCACCGCGCTCGCCCGGCTGGCCTCGACGCCCGTGGAGCGGGTGCTGGCCCGGCCCGAGGCGCCCGCCGGACAGGCCCTCGCCGCCCGTGGGCTGCCCGCCCGCACCATCGACGGCTTTCTGCGTCCGCTGCTGGCCGCGCTGCTGTGCGACCCGGAGCTGACCACGTCAAGCCGGTGCGCGGATCTGGCGCTGCGGGCCTTCGCGGCGGGGCGGCTCTGTCTCCCGGAGGGGGGCGCGGAGGCCCTGCCGGAACTCCTGGCCCGGACCCTCCCCCCGGGCACCCTGCACACCGGGGTACGGGCCACCGCCGTCTCCACGACCTCCGTCACCACGGCGGAACACGGCGAGTTCCGGTGCCGGGCGGTACTGCTGGCGACGGACGCGCGCAGCGCCGCGGAGCTGCTGCCGGGGCTGCGGGTGCCGGACTTCCACCCGGTGACGGTGGTGCACCACACCACCGACGACCCGCCCCGCACCGGGACCGCGCTGCTGCTGGACGCCGACCGGGGCGGCCCGGTGGCGCACACGGCGGTGGTCAGCACGGTGGACCCGACCCGGGCACCGCAGGGCCGGGCACTGGTGTCCTCGACGGTCCTGGGCGCCCCACCGCCCGATCTGGACACCTCGGTACGGTCACACCTCTCCCGCCTGTACGGAGTCTCGACCCGGCGCTGGGAGACCCTGGCGGTGCACCACACCGCGGAGGCCGTCCCGGCGATGCGCGCCCCCCACGATCTGCGCCGCCCGGTCCGGGTGATGGCGGGCCTGTACGTCTGCGGCGACCACCGCGACACGAGCACGGTCCAGGGCGCGCTGCACTCGGGCCGCCGAGCGGCGGCGGCGATCGTCTCCGACCTGTGCGGCCCCCTCCACGCGGCGAACCCGACCCCCACGGCGCGCGCCGCGTAAGAGACACCGGGGGTCGTCATACGGCTGACGGCCGGTGGTGGTTGACCGCGCAGTTCCTCCCCCAGAGGGGGTACCCCCAGCGCCCCTGAGGGAGTGGGTGGTCCGGTCGTCATAGAACTACCGGCCGGTGGGGCTCATCCGCGCAGTTCCCCGCGCCCCTGAGGGGGTGGGTGATGCGGTCGTCATAGAACTACCGGCCGGTGGGGGCTGGTCGCGCAGTTCCCCGCGCCCCTGGGTTGGGAGCCCTCCCCAACACCGACCAGGCACACCCCCTAGGGGCGCGGGGAACTGCGCGACCAGCCACCCACAACCGCCAGCCCTACGACAACCGCACCACCCACCACCCCCCAGGGGCGCTGGGGGTACCCCCTCTGGGGGAGGAACTGCGCGATCAAGCCCCACCGGCCGTCAGCCACACCACAACCCCACCCCCAACCCCCTACCCCAAAGAAGCCACCCGCTCCCGATACCCCCGAACCGGCGCGGCATCCTTATACGGCTCCAACCGCCGCTCGAAGTCCTTCACATACTCCAGCGCCCGAACCGACCGCATCTCCGCCGCCTGCCCCGCCGCCTCCGCCGCCAACTGACACGCCTGGTCCAACTCCCCCAGCCCCAGCCGCGCGGTGGCCAGCACCACCCGGCAGAACAACCGGCTCCGCGCGAACCCGGGCCCCCGCAACTGCAACGCCCGCTCCGCGTGCTGCGCCGCCGCCCGGAACTGCTGAAGATCCCGGTGCGAGTGCCCCAGCTCGTCCGCGAGCTGCCCCTCGTCGAAGAACCGCGCCCACTGCGGCACCTCGTCCCCCGCCCGCGCCGCCTCCAGCGCCCGCTCGGCCCGCACCAGCGACGCCGTACAGGCCCGTACCTCGCCGAGCACCCCGTGCCCCCGTGCCTCCGCCGCGTGCAGCAGCGCCTGCACCACCGGCGGCGCCACCCCGCCGACCCCCTGCTGAGCGACCCGCGCCAACTGCACGGCCTCCCGCCCATGCCCGAGATACACCGCCTGCCGGCTCATGGTGACCAGCACGTACGACCCGTACCCCCGGTCCCCCGCCGCCTGCGCGAGCCGCAGCGCCTGGACGAAGTACCGCTGGGCGAGCCCGTGCGCGGCGATGTCGTACGACGTCCAGCCCGCGAGCCGGGTGAGATCGGCGGCGGCGCTGAACAGCCGGCGCCCGGTCTGCTCGCCGTATGTGCCGCGCAGCATCGGCTCGCACTCGTGTTCCAGATAGCGGACCAGGGCCTGCCGGGCATGACCGCCGCCGTACATGTTGTCCAGCGCGCGGAACAGATCGGCGACCGAGCGGAGCGCGGCGATGTCACCGCCGGTGACCTTGTGGCGGGGACCGCGGTCGGCCTGGGGCCGCTGCTTGGGCACCCCGAGAGCCCCAGGGCTACCAGGACCCCCGGTGCCACCAGGGCCACCAGAGCCACCGAGGCCACCAGGGGCGCCAAGACCACCGGCGCTCCCGGGACGGGCCTGTACCGGGACCCTCGCCGGCGGCTGATCCGCGCGGGCGACCCGGTCGTCCGGCTTGCCGATCAGCCAGTCCCGGCTGGGCACGACCAGCCCCGCCGCCGTGAACGCGATCTTGCGCAGCTCGGCATGGCTGCCGGAGTCCTTGCGCCACAGCCCGCCGACGATGTCGACCGCCTCGTCAGGGCTGCCCGCGAACTCCAGCCCGGCGTAGACCGGCGCACAGGCGTCCAGGCCGAGGTCCTGGGCGGTGAGCCGACGGCCGAGGCGGCGGGTGAAGACCTCGGCGATCAGCGCGGGCGTGGTGCCGCGGGGCTGCTGACCGCGCAGCCAGCGGGTGACGGACGTCTTGTCGTATCTGAGGTCCAGGCCGTGTTCGAGACCGAGCTGGTCCACTCGACGGGCGAGACCTGCGTTGGAGAACCCCGCTTCTGCGATGAGCGCGGCGAGCTGACGGTTGGGGGTGCGCTGCGCGGGTCGATCCGTCATCTGCGGTGCGATCTCCTGCCTTCCGGGCCGAAGGGCCCGGATTGCCTGTGAGCAGCCCTTATGGCCTCATGAACGGCGCGAATGTAGCGGAGCGTAGCCAGCCGGTCGCACACTTCCGCGTGCTTTCATCCGATCGTGTGAGGATTGCCTCAAGAGCTGACGCCCAGAGGGCGGACGGGGGCGGACGTACAGTGGCGTGAGCGCAGGACGTGCCTGTCATGGGGACGGCCCGTGGATCGCCTGAGGGAGGCGCTTGCCGTGAGTGGATTGCGGTTCGTCCGGATGGGGTTCGGCCCGGACGCCGTCGCGTACCAGGAGGCGTGGGACGAGCAGCGCCGGGTGCACGCGGCCCGGTTCGCCGACGAGATCGACGACACCGTACTGCTCCTGGAGCATCCGCCGGTGTACACCGCGGGGCGGCGTACCGCGGACAGCGAACGGCCGCTGGACGGGACGCCGGTCATCGATGTGGACCGCGGCGGCAAGATCACCTGGCACGGTCCGGGCCAGCTGGTCGGCTACCCGATCCAGAAGCTGCCCCGCCCGGTCGACGTGGTCGCCCATGTACGGCGGCTGGAGGAGGCGCTGATCCGCACCTGCGCGGAGTTCGGTCTGGAGACCACCCGGATCGAGGGCCGCAGCGGGGTGTGGGTGCTCGGCGACCCGGTCGAGCGGCGCCCGGCGCTCGGCGGGCTCTCCCTGGACTTCGACCCCCGGCTGACCGACGACGAGTTCGACGCCCGGCTGAACGGTCCGGAGTACGCGCCCTCCAACGCCGGGCAGCGGCGCGAGGACCGCAAGATCGCGGCCATCGGCATCCGGGTCGCCAAGGGCGTGACCATGCACGGCTTCGCCCTGAACGTGAACCCCGACAACCAGTGGTTCGACCGGATCATCCCGTGCGGCATCCGGGACGCCGGGGTGGCGTCGCTGGCGAGCGAGCTGGGCCGGGACGTGACGGTCGAGGAGGCCGCCCCGGTGGTCGAGCGCCATCTGCGGGACGTCCTGGAGCACGCGGAGCCGAAACCGCGCGAGATCGAACGGACCCCGGCGGCATAACGCCCCAGGGTCCGGCGTTGCCCGAGGGGCGGACGGGGCCGGACGGCCACGGGCGTACCCTGAAAAGTCGCCGTACCACAGATCCGGCGCGGCGGCATGGAAACACCGCCGTACCACCGCACCGGTGTCCGTACCGCCGGGGCGGTCGGCACACCCCGCCGATCCGTCCCGCACCACCGAATCACCGCCGTACCACCGATTGACTAGGGAGCCGGTCGTGTCCGCAGTCTCACCCGACGGACGCAAGATGCTGCGCCTGGAGGTCCGCAACGCCCAGACCCCCATCGAGCGCAAGCCCGAGTGGATCAAGACCCGGGCGAAAATGGGCCCCGAGTACACGAAGATGCAGGCCCTGGTGAAGAGCGAGGGTCTGCACACGGTCTGCCAGGAAGCCGGCTGCCCCAACATCTACGAGTGCTGGGAGGACCGCGAGGCGACCTTCCTCATCGGCGGCGACCAGTGCACCCGGCGCTGCGACTTCTGCCAGATCGACACCGGCAAGCCCGAGGCCCTGGACCGGGACGAGCCCCGCCGGGTCGGCGAGTCCGTCGTCACGATGGACCTGAACTACGCCACCATCACCGGCGTCGCCCGCGACGACCTCGCGGACGGCGGCGCCTGGCTGTACGCGGAGACCGTGCGCCAGATCCACGCCCAGACCGCCGACCGCGAGGCCGGACGTACCAAGGTCGAACTGCTCGCCCCCGACTTCAACGCCGTACCGGAGCAGCTCGCCGAGGTCTTCTCGTCCCGCCCGGAGGTCTTCGCGCACAACGTGGAGACCGTCCCGCGGATCTTCAAGCGCATCCGCCCCGGCTTCCGCTACGACCGCTCCCTCCAGGTGATCACGGCCGCCCGGGACTTCGGTCTGGTGACCAAGTCCAATCTGATCCTCGGCATGGGCGAGACCCGCGAGGAGGTGAGTGACGCGCTGCGCCAGCTGCACGAGGCGGGCTGCGAGCTGGTCACCATCACCCAGTACCTGCGTCCGTCGGTGCGCCACCACCCGGTGGAGCGCTGGGTCAAGCCGCAGGAGTTCGTGGAGCTGAAGCAGGAGGCCGAGGAGATCGGCTTCTCCGGTGTCATGTCCGGCCCGCTGGTCCGCTCCTCCTACCGGGCCGGGCGGCTGTACCGGATGGCCGTCGAGAAGCGCGGCACGTACATCGCCGCACAGGCCGTCTGACGGGCTCTCACCCGGAGGTCCGGCGCGACGAGTTGCGGCGACCGGCCGGAGCCGGAACCGTGTGAATTCGCGCACAAGCGGCTACCCGGTGGTAGAACGCCGTACGACGCGGCCCTGGCCGTCCGCCCAGATGGGGGCGGACGTCAGGGCCGCGTCAGCGTTCGGGGGGCCCGTATCAAGGTTTCATCGGTGTTTGACCGGTCGGTCACGTCCTGGTAACACCGAGCAGTGATGCTGTAGTCAGCTGTAGTCACCACGCAGTGAGCGCGGTGGGTGCGGCTGACACCCTCCCGTTCCGGAACCTTCTAGGGGGACCACCACCATGCAGGCCGCGCCCGTCCGCGCCACGGCGATTCCGTCCTTCACCACCGCCCTGCGGGCCGTCGAGTCGCTACTCATGAGCGGCGGCCAGCGCACCGCCCGGCGCAATGCCTGGACCTCCGTCCTGGAGGACCGGCGCCGCGCCAAGGACCGGGTCGAGGCGCAGCGCGTCCTCGACCAGACCTTCACCGCCCACTCCTGACCCCTCCCCGCCGCGCGGGGCGACCGCCCCGTGACCGCACCGCCGTCGAAGGCGGCCCGGGAGCCACGTAGACTTCGTGGCATGGCGAGGAAGGAAACCGCGGCGGACGCCGCGAACCCCGGGCGACTGAAGCAGATCGCCCTGACCTACAAGATGACCCGCAGGGCCGACAAGAAGATCGGTCTTGTACTCGCGGCTGTCGGAATCGTCACCTTCGGTGTCTTCCTCGCGATCGGTTTCTTGATCGGTCACCCCATCTATCTCGGCATCCTGGGCTTTCTGCTCGCCTTCCTCGCGACGGCGATCGTGTTCGGGCGCCGGGCCGAGCGGGCGGCCTTCGGGCAGATGGAGGGCCAGCCGGGCGCGGCGGCGGCGGTGCTCGACAACATCGGCCGGGGCTGGTCCACGACCCCCGCGGTGGCGATGAACCGCAGCCAGGACGTGGTGCACCGGGCGGTCGGCAAGGCCGGCATCGTGCTGGTCGCCGAGGGCAACCCGAACCGGGTCAAGAGCCTGCTGGCCGCCGAGAAGAAGAAGATGAACCGGGTCGTGGCCGACGTACCGGTGCACGATCTGATCGTGGGCAACGGCGAGGGCGCGGTGGAGCTGAAGAAGCTGCGCACCACCATGCTGAAGCTGCCCCGGGTGCTGACCGGCCCGCAGGTGACCGCCACCAACGACCGGCTGCGCGCGATGGGCGACCTGATGAGCAATATGCCGCTGCCCAAGGGTCCGATGCCGAAGGGCATGAAGCTCCCCAAGGGCGGTACGCCCCGCACCCGCTGAGGCGGTCTTCGCCGCCCGTGGGCGGCTATGCCAGCGTCCGGAACGACCGGTCGTAGTAGACCATCGGCGAACCCTCGCCCAACCGCACCTCCGTCACCCGGCCGATCAGGACCATGTGGTCCCCGGCCGGGTGTCGTGCGTGCAGGACACAGTCCAGCTCGGACAGGGCCCGCTCCACCGTGGGCAGTCCGCGCGGACTGAGCCGCAGCCCGCCGCCCTCGAACTTGTCGGCGCCCTTGGTGGCGAACCGCACCGCGAGTCCCCGGTGCACGGGAGAGAGCACGCTCACCGCGAAGTGGTCGCAGCTGGCGAAGGAGGCCGCCGAGTCGGCGGAGTTCGCCAGACAGACCAGGATCATGGGCGGTGTCAGCGACACCGAGCAGAAGGAGCTGGCGGTGAATCCTCGTGGGGAGCCGTCGGGACAGCGGGTGGTGACCACCACGACACCCGACGGGAAGCGGGCCATCGCGGCCCGGAATGCGTCGGAGGCCCCTGGGGGCCTGGCTATGACGATGTCCTGCTGTCTCTGCTGCTGACTCTGCTGGCTCGGTCGGTCCTGTCGGTCCTGTCGGTCCTGCTGACTCGGTCGGTCCTGCTGGTCCGTCATGACGGCGCACCACCTGTCGGCCTCGCCGGTGACTCACTGTCCGTGACCGCGGGACGCCCTAGAGCGTCACCGGCATCAGGTCGACTATGCAGCCGCGCGGAGCGGCCAGCAACCGGACCCGGTCACCGCACGGGCTCCGCCGCCCCGTCCGCCAGTGCCCAGGCACCGTAGGCGGCGCCGGTGGTCTCCATGGAGAGCGCCACATGTGAGGCCGCGCTGTTCAGGTCCCGCCAGAAGCGCTGGACGGGGTCGGCGAGGTCCTGCCCCGAGGTGCCGCTCGCCCGGAACACCCGGTCGACCGCGCCGACCAGCAGCTCCACCGCGAGGGCCAGGTCCCGGGGGCCACGGACGGCCGCCTCGGCGGCGGGCGGGGTCAGGGTGCCGTCGGCGACCGCGGCGGTGCGGTGCAGCAGCAGCTCGGCGGCGTCGGTCTCGGCTGCCGAGCGGGCCAGCACGACCTGGGTGGCGCTCTGCTCCGCGACGGCATGGCCGCGCCGGTCCACCCGGGTCCCGGTCCGCGCGGTCCACGCCCGCAGCGCCCCGCGCGCGGCCCCGACCAGCGGCCCGGCGAACGGGAGCGCGTTCACCGCGTACATCGGGACGAGATGACAGCGCGCGTCGGACGCGGGCGCCCGTCCCTCGTGCACATCGGCACGGGCGAGCGTGCGGTGCTCGGGCACGAAGACGTCGTCGAGGACGAGGGTGTCACTGCCGGTGCCGCGCATACCGACCGGGTTCCAGCTGTCGGCCACGGTGTAGTCGGCGCGCGGTACGGCGAAGTACCGGACCGGGGGCCGTCCCCCGGACCCGGCGGCGGCGTCCGGTCCGTCGGCCGGGACGGGGGCGCAGGCCAGCGCCCAGTCCGCGCAGTGCACCCCGCTGATGTACTTCCACTCGCCGCTCAGCCGCCAGCCGCCGGAGACCCGCCGCACCGTGCCGGCCGGCATCAGCGCGGCGGCCAGCAGGGCGTCCGGCCCGTCCGCCCAGATCTCGGTCTGCCCCTTCTCGGGCAGATAGGCGGCGTACCGCCCGGCGTACGCGGCGAGCGAGGCCGCCCACCCGGCCGACGTACATCCCGCGCCGACGACGGCGACGGCCCGGGTCAGCTCGGTGAAGGACCCGGTCTCACCGCCATAGGCGGCCGGCACGAAATGCCGGGCGAAACCGGCCTCCCGTACGGCGTCCACCACCTCCGGCGACAACCGCCGGGCCCGCTCCGCCTCGTCCGCGCAGCGCGCCGCGGTCTCGGCGACCTGGGCCGCCTTGTGCACGATCGTCGTCGGACCGTCGTACGACACCTGTCCTCCACCTCCACGCCGGATGGGGGCAGTGTCGCGGGCGCGGCGGGGCCGACCGGGGACGCGCCCCATGACCGGCCGACCGGTCACCCGACCGGCGTCAACGGGGGCCAGGTCACCGGCGCCGCGCGGTACGGCGGCGACCCCGTGTGCGGGCGGGCTCGGCGGACGGGTCATCCGGCGTCACGGGCCGGGGTACGCCAGTCCGCGGAGGCTGACCGGCATGAGGCGGGAGCGCCACGACGGGGAGGCGTCCACGTCAGGCAGGGACGCGCCACGACGGGGAGGGCGCCCGCGTCAGGCAGGGACGCGCCACGACGGGAGGGCGCCCGCGTCAGGCAGGGACGCGCCACGACGGGAGGGCGCCCGCGTCAGGCAGCGGCACATCACCGTAGGACCCGCCGGTCTCCAGCAGGCGGCGCGCCACAGTGAGGCACCGACCCGTGCCCGGAGGCGGGAGCCGGGCCCCGGCGTCAGGCGGGGGTCGCGTCAACGCGCGGCACCGACCGGCATCAGGCGGGAGCGCAGGCCATCGTCACGGGCCCGGCGGGCTCAAGCAGGCGGCGCTGGTGACGTCGGGCCGGGGCCGGTCAGATGCGGACTTCCGCCGTCTGGGCCAGGCGGTCGTGGAGGCCGCGGCCGTCGCGGTCCCAGACCAGGGCGGGGACGGCGAGGCAGAGCAGGGCCGTGCGCAGCACGGCACGGCCGGGGTGGACGGTACCGGTGGCGAGGGAGACCACCCGGAGGCCGAAAAGGCGCTTGCCGGGGGTGAAGCCGAGGGTTCCGACGGTGAGGACACCGAGGCCGAAGAAGATCAGCAGCGTCCAGTTACTGGTCGCGGGCTGGTCGTAGCCGTCCGTGACGAGACTGTATGCGATCAAGAAGCACAGGGCCCAGTCCACCAGCAGCGCGCCCAGGCGGCGCCCCGGACGGGCCAGGGAACCCGAGCCCTCCTCGGGGAGCCCGAGCTGCTCGCCGCGGTAGCCGAAGTCGGCCCCGGCGTCCTCCATGGCAGCGCGCGGGCCGGAGAGCCATGATCCGATTGCTTGCCTCTTGTCCACCCGACCACGGTACTCGGCGCCCATATCGGACGGGTACGCCGGGGTGTGTCGGGACCGATGGGGGAACCGAGCCCGGTTAACTTCAGCGAAACAATTGGGTCACGCCCGAGAAATCACCCCTCCCTAGGGTCGAGGCCAGCGTGTGCCACCGCACTGGCCGCACGAACGAGCAACCACCCCGGCGGGACGGTCGGGAGTAGGAGGAGCTGGATGTTCCAGAACGCCGACGAGGCCAAGAAGTTCATCGCGGACGAGGACGTCAAGTTCGTCGACGTCCGGTTCTGCGACCTGCCGGGCGTCATGCAGCACTTCACCGTTCCCGTCGAGGCGTTCGACGCGGACGAGGAGCTGGCGTTCGACGGCTCGTCCATCCGGGGCTTCCAGGCCATCCACGAGTCGGACATGGCGCTGCGCGCGGACCTGTCCACGGCCCGGGTGGACCCGTTCCGCAAGGACAAGACCCTCAACATCAACTTCTTCATCCACGACCCGATCACCGGCGAGCAGTACAGCCGTGACCCGCGGAACGTGGCGAAGAAGGCGGAGGCGTACCTGGCGTCGACCGGGATCGCGGACACCGCGTACTTCGGTCCCGAGGCCGAGTTCTACGTCTTCGACTCGGTGCGCTTCGCCACCTCGGCGAACGAGTCCTTCTACCACATCGACTCCGAGGCGGGCGCCTGGAACACCGGTGCGCTGGAGGACAACCGCGGCTACAAGGTCCGCTACAAGGGCGGCTACTTCCCGGTCCCGCCGGTCGACCACTTCGCCGACCTGCGCGCCGAGATCTCCCTGGAGCTGGACCGGGCCGGCCTCAAGGTCGAGCGCCAGCACCACGAGGTGGGCACCGCCGGTCAGGCGGAGATCAACTACAAGTTCAACACCCTGCTGGCCGCGGCCGACGACCTCCAGCTCTTCAAGTACATCGTGAAGAACGTGGCCTGGCGCAACGGCAAGACCGCGACCTTCATGCCGAAGCCGATCTTCGGCGACAACGGCTCGGGCATGCACGTCCACCAGTCGCTGTGGTCGAACGGCGACCCGCTGTTCTACGACGAGGCCGGGTACGCGGGCCTGTCGGACATGGCCCGCTACTACATCGGCGGCATCCTCAAGCACGCCCCGTCGCTGCTGGCCTTCACCAACCCGACGGTGAACTCGTACCACCGGCTGGTGCCGGGCTTCGAGGCGCCGATCAACCTGGTGTACTCGCAGCGCAACCGCTCGGCCGCGATGCGTATCCCGATCACCGGGTCGAACCCGAAGGCCAAGCGCGTCGAGTTCCGCGCCCCGGACTCCTCCGGCAACCCGTACCTCGCCTTCTCGGCGCTGCTCCTGGCGGGCCTGGACGGCATCAAGAACAAGATCGAGCCGGCCGAGCCGATCGACAAGGACCTCTACGAGCTGGCTCCCGAGGAGCACGCGAACGTGGCCCAGGTCCCGACCTCCCTCCCGGCGGTACTGGACTCCCTGGAGCGCGACCACGAGTTCCTGCTCGCGGGCGATGTCTTCACGTCCGACCTGATCGAGACGTGGATCGACTTCAAGCGCGCCAACGAGATCGCTCCGCTCCAGCTGCGCCCGCACCCGCACGAGTTCGAGCTGTACTTCGACGTGTGACCGGCCGGGCGGCCCCGCAGTGACCGCCCGCTGATCACGGTCCGATACGCCCGTGCCCCATCGTCGTACCCGGCGGTGGGGCACGGGCGTATGTTCTATTCCAGGGCCGCGACCGGCCCTGGAGTGGGATACGGACACGGGGGTGGACCGGGAGATGGCCGAGTCGGAGCGGGACGGGCAGGAGCGGGAGCCGGAGGAGTTCGACTTCCGGTGGGCGGCCGGGGCCGCGCACAAGGAGCCGTCGGCGCGTGCCCGGATGCTGGCCGCGCGGTGGAAGGAGAATCCGCCGGGACCGGTGCCGTTCCGGGGGGAGCCGCGCGGGCGGCGGCGCAGGAGGCTGCGGCTGCCGGTGCGGCGGTCGCCGTGGGGGTCGGTGGCCGTGGTGATCGGGGGGCTGGTGACCGTGATCCTGCTGCTGGGCTACTTCGGGTTCCGGGCGCCGTTCTGAGCGTTCTGAGGGGGCTCACGCCGGGCTTATTGATCTCGGGTGAACGCGGGCTTTGCAGGTCCCTGGGGTGATCGGGACCGTTGTATGGGGCAGCCAGGTGCACACTGGGAGGGTGGGGCGAGTGCCTGACCTCGGTGGAGTGCGGGGTGATGCAGAATGCAGAGTCGCTTCCGCAGTGACCGGCGGCTGACCGTCCGGATGACGGTCACGCTGTTCCTGCTCGGACTGCTGTACGTGGCGTTCGTCGCCGCGTTGATCGTGCTGCTGAAGTCGTGGGTCCTGGTCGTCGTCGTGGTGGCCGGGCTGATGCTGGCGCAGTTCTGGTACTCGGACCGGATCGCGCTGTTCGCGATGCGGGGCCGGGTGGTGGAGCGCGAGGAGTATCCCGAGTTGCATGCGGTGGTGGACCGGCTCTGTGCGATGGCCGACATGCCGAAGCCGACGGTGGCCGTCTCCTCGCTGGACATGCCGAACGCCTTCGCGACCGGCCGTAACGCCGACAACGCGGTGGTGTGTGTCACCAGCGGGCTGCTGCGGCGCCTGGACAAGGCCGAGCTGGAGGGCGTCCTCGCGCACGAGCTGTCCCATGTGGCGCACAAGGACGTGGCGGTGATCACCATCGCCTCGTTCCTCGGGGTGATCGCCGGGCTGATGATCCGGTTCGCCTTCTACTCCCAGGTCTTCGGCGGACGCCGGGACCAGAACACCGCGATGATCCTCGCGGCCGTGATGGCCGTCTCCCTGGCGGTGTACGCGCTCAGCTTCCTGCTGATCCGGGCCCTGTCCCGGTACCGGGAGCTGGCCGCGGACCGGGCGGCGGCGCTGCTCACCGGGCGGCCCTCCGCGCTGGCCGCCGCGCTCACCAAGGTGGACGGCGATCTGGCCCGTATCCCGACCAAGGATCTGCGGACGGTCCAGGCGTTCAACGCCTTCTACTTCACGCCGGCGCTGGGTGCCAAGGACCAGCCCAGTCTGGCCCGGCTGTTCTCCACGCACCCGAGCCTGGAGAAGCGGCTGGAGCAGTTGGCGCAGATCTCCGCCGAGCTGGGCGAGCCCGCGCTGCCCGGGAACGCGAGGTGAGCATGGGGCTGCTGGACATCCTGCTGGGCCGTACCAAGCCGGTCCAGCCCGATCTGGACCAGTTGTTCGCCCTGCCCTCCGCGGCGGTCACCCTGGAGGCCGCCGCCGGGTTCACCCCGACCGGGCGGGGCGCGGTGTGCTTCGCGACCGTGGAGGGCGAGGCGTTCGAACAGACCCACCGGGAGGTGCAGGCGCTGCTGGACGCGGACGCCGACCGGGCCGGGTCCCCGGTGGAGCTGCTGCGGGACGACTTCGGGTACTCGTGGCTGGTCTCCCGCCGCACCCCGGACGACCTGCCGCAGCTGGTGAACGATCTGCACGCGGTGAACACCTCCATGGAGGTCAACGGTTTCGGGCCCCAGCTGCTGTGCTCGCTCGCCGGGTTCGAGCGCGGCTCCGACGGCCGCCCCCTCGCCCTGGTCTACCTCTACAAGAGAGGCACCTTCTATCCCTTCGCCCCGCTGCCCGGCGGACAGCGGCGTGACAGCGCGCTGGAACTCCAGATGAAGGGCGTCCTCGCCGACGACCTCCGGGTCGAACAGGACCTGGGCCGCTGGTTTCCCCTGTGGGGCGCACCTGGGCTCTGAGGACGGGATCGGGGGCGGTGAGGAAGCCCACGGGGGACCGAGCGACGCCCGCCGCCTCATGAGTCAATGGCCCCATGACCGGACTCGCCCGTGACTTCTTCCACGCCCTCCCCGGCACTCCCGGACGCGCCGGGGAGCGGCTCGCCGTCACCCGGCAGTCGGCGGCGGTCCCCGGCAGCGCCGCCGCGCCGCCCACCGCCGTCCTCCTGCACGGCGCGGGCAACGGGAGCAAGGAGCGGTTGCGGCCTCTGCTCGGGGAGTTCGCCGGGCGGGGCTGTGACGCGCTGGCGTTCGACTTCTCGGGGCACGGGGACAGTTCGGGTCGGCTGCGGGAGCTGAGTCTGCGGCGGAGGTTCGAGCAGGCGGTGGCCGTGATCGACGCCCAGGTGGAGCGGGCGGCGCCGCTGGTCCTGGTCGGGTTCAGCATGAGCGGGCAGACGGTGGCCGACCTCGCCGCGCACTACGGCGACCGGATCGCGGCCCTCGCCCTGTGCGCGCCCGGCATCTACGCCGCCGGGGCCTGGGAGTTGCCGTTCGGGCAGAGCGACGGTCCGTTCACCCGGCTGATCCGCACCCCCGGCAGCTGGCGCGACTCCCCCGCGCTGGACGCGCTGCGCGCCTACACCGGCCGCGCGGTCCTCGCCGTACCCGGTACGGACGCGGTCATCCCGGCGGCCGTGACGGACGCGGTGCAGGACGCCCTGACCACCCGCGCCCGCTTCACCCGCCTCGAACTCCCGGACGCGACCACTCCCTCGCCGCCTGGCTGCGCGACCACGCCGCCGCCCGCCGCAACCTGGTGGCCGGGCTGCTGGACGGGGCGGGCGACGGCGGCTGACGCCGGGCACCCCGGAGGGGTGGGGTGCCCGGTGGTGGGGCGGGCGGTCAGCGGTTGTAGCGCATGAACGCCCGGACCATGTGGCAGGTCGTGTCGGACGGCGGGTGGACGCCGATCAGTTCCGCCGTGCTCCTGATCGTCTCGTTGCGGGCCTGGTCGGGCAGGTAGACACCGGTGTCGAGCAGGGCGATGGCCAGGCGCATCGCCTTCAGCCGGCGGTTGTGCGTGATGTACCACTGGCGGGGCCGCCCGGCCGGCAGCGGGCGCTTGAGCACCGGCTCGCACGGCAGCTCCAGCAGCACGGGACGGGTCACGGTGGACTGGGTCGGCAACGGCTTCGGCTTCAGTGCGGCAGCGGGCACGGGCATCCTCCTGTCGCGGTGCGGGGACCCTCCGGCCGCCTCTTCGGACACCCGGCGATCCCCTCGAACATTACGTCAAGTCTACCGCCCGCCACTGACATTCAGCGAGCCCGTTCAGTGGGGTAAAGGGGCTGATGGAGTGGGTAGTTGAGGGGGCGTCCCAGGGGTCGCAGGGGTCACACTCGGGAGTCCGGAAAATCGAACACCAGCCGTGTCCGTGTCGCCCGCGTAGCCCGCGTAGCTCGCGTAGCCCACGTACCGTTGTCCCATGGAGATCTGGATCAATCCCGCCTGTTCCAAGTGCCGCAGCGCCGTGCAGTTGCTCGATGCCGAGGGGGCCGCGTACACGGTCCGCCGGTATCTGGAGGACGTGCCGGGCGTGGACGAGATCAGGGACGTGCTCGACCGTCTCGGACTTGAGCCCTGGGACATCACCCGCACCCAGGAGACGGTGGCGAAGGAGCTGGGCGTGCGGGAGTGGGCCCGGGACGCGGCGGGGCGCGAGCGCTGGATCGCGGCGCTGGCCGCGCACCCGAAGCTGATCCAGCGGCCGATCATCACCGCCGACGACGGCACGGCCGTGGTCGCCCGCAGCGAGGAGGCGGTGCGGGACGCGCTGTCCCGGCACTGAGCCCCCTCCAGGGCCCCAAGGGCCGCCCAGGGCTCCCTCAGGGCCCCGATGAGCCCGACTCCGCTGTGACGTACGTTACTTCGAGAGAGTCGGGGGGCCGCTGAGCAACGGCGTCCGGGGTCGCGTACATAGCGGCGTACGCTCCCCGACCTCCCAGGAGGCGCGAATGTCGCGCAGGCGAACGCTCAGCACCAAGAAGAAGATCGCGCTGCTGGTGAGCGCGGCGGCGGTGGCCGGAGGCGGGGCCTTCGCCATGGCGGCCACCTCCAACGCCGCCCAGAGCGCCGCCGACTCGGCGGTCTGTCAGGGGAAGGCGACCGCGCTCGGCAACAACGAGCGGTTCATCGCGGAACAGCGGGCCAATCCGGACGCGCAGTCCGAGGCCAGGATCGCCAACCGGCTGGCGGTCATCGAGGAGATCAAGCGGCAGCAGGCGGCGGCCGGGTGCGTGGTCGGGGAATCAGATCAGGGCGCCCAGGGCTCCCAGGGCTCCGAGGGCTCCGAGGCCGCCCCGCCCGCGGACCCCGCCGCCCCCGTGGACCCCGCGCCGCCCGGCAGCGCCGCTCCCCCGGTCGACACGGCACCTTCCGACGGTGCCGCGCCTCCGGCGGCCGAGGCCCCGCCCGCCGCCTCCGGCCAGCAGGTGTGCAACGGCTCCACGGTGACCCTCTCCGGGGAGGGCGGCGCCCCGGCCGCCTCCAGCAACCAGTTCCCCGCGGGCACCCTGCTGAAGGTGACCAACCTGGACAACAACAAGTCCACGACCGTCGAGGTCACCTCGGTCTCCGGCAGTTGCGCCCTGCTGAACAACGCCGCCTTCGAACAGGTCCGGGAGCCCGGCAAGTTCCTGATCCGCCGCGCCCTGATCGAGAAGGTGGGGTAAGGCTCACCCGGGGACACCGCTGAGGAAATCGCTGAGGCGGCGGCCGAGTCCGGGCGGGGCCGCGTGCGGCAGCGCATGGTGCGAGACCCCCCTGACCACCTCGGTCTCCACCCGCGGCAGCACCTCCCCCGCCCTGGCCGCCACGCGTCGCGTGTCATGGGCCCTGCTGTTCTCGGCCAGGAGCAGCAGGACCGGCACGTCCAGGGCGCGCAGCGCGGCGGGCTCCGGGCGGGGTCCCGTCACCGGCTTCACGGAGGGGAAGCCGGCGGCGGCCTCCTGGAGGGTGAGCCAGTCGGGGTCGAGCGCCGCTCCCCCGGTCTCCCACTCCAGGAAGGCCCGGACGCGGTGCGGGGCGGGCCGCAGCAGCATCGGCAGCGCGTGCAGCAGATACGCGGGCCGGAATCCGGCGAAGCACTGCGTCGGGTCCAGCAGGAACAGCCGTTCGGCGCGGGCGGGTGCGCGCAGCGCGTGGTGCAGCGCGATCCAGCCACCGTAGGAATGACCGCCGAGCGCTACGGGACCGGTGACACCGAGGCCGTCGAGGGTCGCGTCCACCCAGGCCGTCAGGTCGGCGACGGTACGGACCGGACGGTCGGCGGACGGCTCGCTGCGGCCGGGGTCGCCGATCAGGTCGACGGCGTGCACCCGGCGGCTCCGGGCCAGGTCGGCGACCTGCGCGTACCAGGACGGCGAGGTCGCGCCGCCGCCCGGCAGCAGAAGCAGCGGCGGGGCGTCGCGGGGGCCGCAGGAGTGGACGTACACCGTCCCGAAGTCCGTACCGACCGCCGTGGACTCACGGTCGGCGGGCCACTTGGCCAGGACCGTGTCGTAGGCGCGCTGGAAGCGATCCCGGTCGTATCCGCTCCCCGCCCTGCCGTCGCCGCTTCCCATCACAGCCCCCTACGATGCCGTCGTCCGAGTCGTCTCAGTCAGCGATATTCTCAGTCATCGATATTCTCGCTCAGCGATAATCTCGGTCAGCGATAACCTCGGTCAGCGATAATCTCGGTCAGCGATAATCTCGGTCAGCGAGATAGAACGAGATGATAGGGGGACTCGATGGGATCCGAACCGGCCGGGATGGAGATCGTCCATCTGCTGCGCGCGGTGACCGTGGAGCTGGGCCTGCACAGCGCCCGGTTCGCCGGCCGGAACGGTATGCATCCGACCGACGTCCGGGCGCTGATCGCGCTGATGGACGCGGTGCGTGCGGACGAGGAGCTGACCGCGGGGAAGCTGGGCGCCGCGCTCGGGCTGAACTCCGCCGGGACCACCGCCCTGGTGGACCGGCTGGAGCGGGCCGGCCACGTCCGCCGCGAGCGCGGCACGCACGACCGGCGCCAGGTGGTCGTGCGGATCGACGAGCGGGCCGTGGAGCTGGGCCGGGCGTTCTTCGGACCGCTGATCGCACGGACCCTGGCACTGCTGGAGGGGTACGACGAACGGGAGCTGGCGGCGATCCGCGGCTTCCTGACCGGCGTACAGGAGGCCGCGGCGGAACCGGACAGCGGGCAACCACCCGGGTAACACGGGGTTCACATTCGGGCAATGGCTGGGAAATCGCCCCTTGACAGTCTTCCGGACAGCACCCGCGGCGCCCCAGCGCGCCGCGCGCCGCACCCGCAGTGCGCCCGACCCGTCCGAAGGAAGAGACCCGTGACCTTCAAGGCTGAGTACATCTGGATCGACGGCACCGAGCCGACGGCCAAGCTGCGTTCCAAGACGAAGATCGTCGCGGGTGCGCCCGCCGGTCTGGACGCGCTGCCGATCTGGGGCTTCGACGGGTCGTCCACCAACCAGGCCAAGGGTCACGCCTCGGACCGCGTGCTCCAGCCGGTCTTCACCTGCCCCGACCCGATCCGCGGCGGCGACGACATCCTGGTGCTGTGCGAGGTCCTGAACACGGACATGACCCCGCACTCCTCCAACACCCGGGCCGCGCTGGCCGAGGTGTCCGCCACCTTCGCCGCGCAGGAGCCGATCTTCGGCATCGAGCAGGAGTACACCTTCTTCGACGGGGCCCGTCCGCTGGGCTTCCCCGAGGGCGGCTTCCCGGCCCCGCAGGGCGGCTACTACTGCGGTGTCGGCGCCGATGAGATCTTCGGCCGCGATGTGGTGGAGGCCCACCTGGAGAACTGTCTGAAGGCCGGTCTCGGGCTGTCCGGCATCAACGCCGAGGTCATGCCGGGCCAGTGGGAGTTCCAGGTCGGCCCGCTCGCCCCGCTGGAGGTCTCCGACCAGCTGTGGGTGGCCCGCTGGCTGCTCTACCGCACCGCCGAGGACTTCAAGGTCTCCGCCACCCTCGACCCCAAGCCGGTCAAGGGCGACTGGAACGGCGCGGGCGCCCACACCAACTTCTCGACCAAGGCCATGCGCGAGGGCTACGAGGCGATCATCACCGCCTGCGAGGCGCTCGGCGAGGGCTCCAAGCCGCTGGACCACGTCAAGAACTACGGCGCCGGCATCGACGACCGGCTCACCGGCCTGCACGAGACCGCCCCGTGGGACGAGTTCTCCTACGGCGTCTCCGACCGCGGTGCCTCCGTGCGCATCCCGTGGCAGGTGGAGAAGGACGGCAAGGGCTATATCGAGGACCGCCGTCCCAACGCCAACGTCGACCCGTACGTGGTGACCCGGCTGCTGGTCGACACCTGCTGCACGGCGCTGGAGAAGGCCGGACAGGTCTGAGGCGGAGCGGTGAGAGGCGGCACGGTCCGCCCGCGAGGGGCGTCCACCACGACGGTGGGCGCCCCTCGCCGTTTTCCGGACAGCTCCCGGCCGCACGGAAGGAACGGGAGTACGAAACGTTTCGCCAAACCCCGGTCCAAGGGGCGGCAAACTCCCCTCGCCGACCGTCTGCTTTTCGGACGCGTCCCTGTCCGAGCCGTGAGAGGAGGGTCCTCGTGAGCGGGGGCATCTGCTTCAATGGGGCCATGGTCGGCATCCAGAACCCCAGCGCACCAGGTCGTGACGACCTGGAGCCGTTCTGGCCGTCCCGTCAGCACGACGATTTCGACCGGGTGTGTTGCCGCGCGTCCACCGCGCCGGCCCGCTGACGCCGTACTTCCCGGCCCCCGGCCTGCGCGACCCGATGTACGTCCCTGACGGACCCCTCGCGCGAAAGAGCTGACCTCTCATGGCGAACCCCGCTCCACTGCCCCGCCCGCTGCCTCGCCCCCTGGCCTCCCCCGCCCACTCCGGCACCGCCCGGCACCGGCTGCGCGCCGTCGACCGGGACGAGGTGCTCGACCCGGCGGATCTGCTGCCGCCCGGCGCCACCTGGCTGCCCGCCCCGGCGCACGCCCTGCCCGCGCTGCCGGGCCAGCCGCCGATGGTCGGCTACCTGCTGCTCGTCCCGGCGGACCAGCAGCCGCCGTTCCTGCCGGTCGCCGTGCCGGACACCCCCGCCCCGGCGCCCGATCCGGCGCCCGTGGCGACCGGTCCCGAGCCGCTGATCCGGATCGACCCGGTCCGGCGCACCGCGCTGGTCGCCGGGGCCGAACTCGACCTCACCTACCTGGAGTTCGAGCTGCTGGCCCATCTGGTGACCCATCCGCACCGGGTGCACACCCGCGACCAGCTGGTCACCACGGTGTGGGGGTACGGCCATGTCGGCGACGGCCGGACGGTCGACGTCCATGTCGCCCGGCTGCGCCGCAAGCTGGGCGCCGAGCACCGCAAGGCGATCCAGACGGTCCGGCGGGTCGGCTACAAGTACACCCCGCCGGTCACCCGCTGACGCTCGCGGGCTCTGCCGCTGGCTAAGTCCCGTTCCCTTCCGCCGTCCGGGGCGGCAGAGTCGGCGCCATGAGACTTCTGGTGCTGGGCGGGACGGAGTTCGCGGGACGGGCCGTGGTGGAGGCGGCGCTCGGCCGGGGCTGGGAGGTGACGGTCTTCCACCGCGGTCGGCACGCGCCCCCCGCCGGGGTGCGGTCGCTGCACGGCGACCGCACCGCCCCGGACGGACTGGCCGCCCTCACCGACGCCCCCGGCACCTGGGACGCCGTCGTGGACACCTGGGCGGCGGCGCCCCGGGCCGTCCGGGACACGGCCCGGCTGCTGCGGGGCCGCGCCGGACGGTACGCGTATGTGTCGAGCTGCTCGGTGTACGACTGGGCGCCCCCGCCGGGGTACACCGAGGACGCCCCGCTGGTGGTGGGCGCCTCGGCGGACGCCGGGCAGACCGACTACGCCCGGGACAAGCGGGGCGGTGAGCTGGCCGCGGTCGCGGGGTTCGGGGCGGCGGACGCGCTGCTGGTGCGGTCGGGGCTGATCCTCGGGCCGTACGAGAACATCGGGCGGCTGCCGTGGTGGCTGGGCCGGATCGCGCGCGGCGGGCCGGTGCTGGCGCCGGGTCCCCGGGAGCTGCCGATCCAGCTGATCGACGTCCGGGATCTCGCCGGGTGGACGCTGGACGCGGTGGCGGCCGGGCTCGGCGGACCGTACAACCTGATGTCGCCGTCGGGGCACGCCACCATGGGCGAACTGCTGGAGGCGTGCGTGGCGATCACCGGGTCGGACGCCGAACTGCGCTGGACCGAGCCGCGGGTGGTGCTGGACGCCGGGATCGAGCCCTGGACCCAGCTACCGGTGTGGGTGCCGCCGGACTCCGAGCTGCACGGGGCGCTGCACGGCGGCGATGTGTCCCGGGCGGTGGCGGCGGGGCTGGCGTGCCGTCCCGTCGAGGAGACGGTGGCGGACACCTGGGCGTGGCTGCGGTCGATCGGCGGGACGGCCCCGCAGCGCCCGGACCGCCCCGCGGTGGGCCTGGACCCGGAGGCGGAGGCGAAGGTGCTCGCGGGGGGTACGGGGGTCTGACCCCGGGTTCTCCTCCCGGGGGGGGTAGTCCGGGCGGTGCATTCCGGCGGGGGTGTTTCCCGGGCGGTGTGCATCCCG
The DNA here is from genome assembly GCF_040652095.1 of Streptomyces sp. NPDC048290. Taxonomy (NCBI): domain Bacteria; kingdom Bacillati; phylum Actinomycetota; class Actinomycetes; order Kitasatosporales; family Streptomycetaceae; genus Streptomyces; species Streptomyces sp. NPDC048290. The sequence continues at coordinate 42,126 of NZ_JBEZLM010000008.1, read as the reverse complement.
GGCGTGTATCCCGGCCGTGCATCCCGGGCGTGCATCCCCGGGGGTGTAGGCAGCACCACCCCCAGGCCGGTGCTCCGCCCCCGTGTCCCCTGACCCCCGCTCGGCCAGACTGTGCGGCATGGACACAGAGGACGGCGGGGGCGGCGGGCGGACGGCGACGGCGGTGCGGGAGACGCTGACGGCGGCGGTGCGGGGGCTGGCGCTCGCGCTGATCGCGCTGCCCGGGGCGATCCTCTGTCTGGTGCTGTCGGTGGTGTCCCTCGCGCTGATCCCGGTCGGGGTGGGGATCGTCACCACGCCGTGGGTGCTGAGCGGGGTGCGGGCGTTCGCGGACGTACGGCGGCTGCTGGCGGTGCGGTGGGGCGGGGTGCGGATCCCCCCGGCGTACCGGCCGCTGCCCGCCGGGGCCAATCCCTGGGCCCGTACCTTCGGGATGCTCGGGGACCGGGCGACCTGGCGGGATCTGCGGTGGCTGCCGGTGGACCTGACGGCCGGGTTCGTCCTCGGTCTGCTGGCGTTCGCCCTGGTCTTCTACGCGCTGGAGGGGTTCGCGCTGGCCGCGGGGCTGTGGCGGGTCGTGCCGGAGCCGTACTGGTTCGGGTTCGTGCCGGTGAGCGGACAGCTGTCGGCGCTCGCGGCGGCCGGACTCGGCGCGGTGCTGCTGGTGGTCGCCCGGTACGCAAGCCCGCTGCTGGTGCGCGGCCACTTCCGGCTCGCACGGGCGCTGCTGGCGCCCGGCGCGGGGGAGCTGGCCGAGCGGGTGCGGGTGCTCACCGAGACCCGGCGGGACGCGGTGGACACCTCGGCGGCGGAGCTGCGCCGGATCGAACGGGATCTGCACGACGGGGCGCAGGCCCGGCTGGTGGCGATGGGCATGGACCTCGGCACGGTCGAGGCGCTGATCGAGACCGACCCGGCGAAGGCCAGGGAGGTGCTCGCGCACGCCCGCCGGTCCTCCGCGGACGCCCTGGCCGAACTGCGCGACCTGGTCCGCGGCATCCATCCGCCGGTGCTGGCCGAACGCGGGCTCGGGGACGCGGTCCGGGCGCTGGCGCTGCGGCTGCCGGTGGTGACGGAGGTGACGGTGGAGCTGCCGGGGCGGGTGGACGCGCCGGTGGAGTCGGCGGCGTACTTCGCGGTCAGCGAGGTGCTCACCAACGCGGTCAAGCACGGCGGGGGCGACCGGATCTGGGTGGACGTCCACCACCAGGCGGGCCATCTGCGGATCACGGTCACCGACAACGGCGGGGGCGGCGCGGTGATCGGCGCAGGCTCCGGGCTGGCCGGGGTGGAGCGGCGGCTCGGTACATTCGACGGCGTACTGGCCGTCAGCTCACCCGCGGGCGGTCCCACCATGGTGACCATGGAGATTCCGTGCGTGTCGTCCTAGCCGAAGACCTGTTCCTGCTGCGCGACGGACTGGTCCGGCTGCTTGAGGCCCATGGCTTCGAGATCGCGGCGGCCGTGGAGAGCGGCCCCGAGCTGACCCGGGCGCTGGCCGAGCTGGCGCCCGATGTGGCGGTGGTGGACGTCCGGCTGCCGCCCACCCACACCGACGAGGGGCTCCAGTGCGCGCTGGCCGCCCGGGAGGCACGGCCGGGGCTGCCGGTGCTGGTCCTCTCCCAGCATGTCGAGCAGCTCTACGCCCGGGAGCTGCTGGCCGACGGCCGGGGCGGGGTGGGCTATCTGCTCAAGGACCGGGTGTTCGACGCGGCCCAGTTCGTGGACGCGGTACGCCAGGTGGCGAAGGGCGGTACGGCGATGGATCCGCAGGTCATCCAGCAGTTGCTGAGCCGGCGGGCGGTGGACGACCAGCCGCTGTCCCGGCTCACCCCACGGGAGCGGGAGGTGCTGGAGCTGATGGCGCAGGGCCGGTCCAACGCGGCGATCGCGGAGCGGCTGGTGGTGACGGAACGGGCGATCGCGAAACACACCTCCAATATCTTCGCCAAATTGGGTCTTGAGGTGTCGGACGACGACAACCGGCGCGTCCTCGCCGTTCTCGCGTATTTGGACCAGGGCCGCTGATCCATGCTGATCAGCCCCGAAATCCTCACCGGACCGTACCGGTGTGTTCTGTGTCTCGCACCGATTTCCGGGACGGGTGAACACCTCTGAGGCGCCATCCGTATGGATGGGCGCCGCTTCACTCCTGTCGGGCGCCTCGATGCTGCCCCGCAAGGAAGTCAGAGGAGTTCCATGGGACGCAACACACGAAAACGCCGCACGCCGCTGGCCACCAAGGCCATAGCCGCATCGGCGGCCCTAGCGCTCGGTGGGGGCGGGCTGATCTGGGCGAACTTCTATGCCTCGGCGCACGAGGACAACGGCTGGCAGAACCGGACGAGGTCGGCCGCCGCGCAGGTGGCGACCATCGACTGTCCGGACGTGGGCCAGCAGTTGTCCGAGGTGCCGGACCAGGCGCGGGGGGAGGTCGACGGCGAGCTGGCCTCGATGGACCAGCAGATCACCGAGGCGTACCAGCGGCTGGCGAGCACCCGTGACGCGCAGGCCCAGGACGCCGGTTATGTCCAGAACACGATCCTCCAGCCGCTGAAGGACCGCCGCAAGGTGCTGATCGACCGGATCAAACTGGAGATCAACCGGGCCGGCGGCAGCGCCTCCGACGACCTGGACAACCTGGCGGGCTGCACCGGCACCCCCGCCGAACAGCCCCAGACCAACGACGGTCAGGGCGACGGGGGCGGCAACGGCGACAACGGGGGCGACGGCGACAACGGGGGCGACAACGGGGACGGTGGCGACAACGGGGACGGCGGTCAGGACGGCGGTCAGGAGCAGGGCAACGGCGGTCAGGGCGGCAACGGCCCGGTTGCCGCCGACTTCCAGGACATCACCACCGTCCAGCCGGGCTCCCGCAACCTGCCCAACGGGCTCGCCTCGAACGGCCGGAGCGGCTCCAAGGGCAGCTTCACCACCAAGTGCGGCACCAACTCCAACGACAACCACAACACGGACAATGTGATCGTGGCCCCGGGTGTCACCAACGGCGCCCACCATCTGCACGACTATGTCGGCAACCAGAACAACGACGCCTTCGCCAGCGACGACGACCTGGCGAACGCCGAGACGACCTGCCAGAACCAGAGCGACCGCTCCTCCTACTTCTGGCCGGTGCTGCGGCTCCAGGACGGGACGCAGGACTTCGACCAGAACGACGCCGGGGGCGGCACCGAGGGCAACGTCGGTCAGATCCTGGAGCCCAAGCAGGCCCAGCTGAAGTTCGTCGGGAACCGCACCGGGCCCGTGGTCGCGATGCCGAAGGCGCTGCGGATCATCACCGGTGACGCCAAGGCGTTCGTCAACGGGCTGGCCAACGCCAACACGGCGTGGACCTGCACCGGCTTCGAGGACCGGCAGCTGACCGACAAGTACCCGCTGTGCCCCGAGGGCAGCGACGTGGTGCGGCTGTCCAACTTCCAGTCCTGCTGGGACGGACAGAACATCGACAGCGCCAACCACCGCACGCATGTGGCGTTCGTCGGGGCGGACGGCCGCTGCGCGAACGGCTTCCAGGCGATCCCGCAGCTCCAGGTGCGACTGGTCTACGAGGTGCCGACGCCGGTCGTCGAGAACGGGGTGGTGCAGAATCCGTTCGCGGTGGACTCGTTCCCCGAGCAGCTGCACAAACCGATCACCGACCACAATGATTTCATCAACTTCTTCTCCAACAAGACGATGAAGAAGATGGTCAACTGCATCAACCAGGGCAGGCGCTGCCAGTAGCGGTACCGGGCTGGAAACAGGACCGGCGGCGGGAATTCCATGATTCCCGCCGCCGGTTCCGCTTTCCCGATGGTGTTCCGCACCGGCCGCGATCAATGGCCCGCCGAGTGATCCATTCCCTCCTCCAGGTCCCCGCCCAAGGTGCCGCGCAGTGCCGTCATCGTCTCCGTCTCGCCGACCGCCACCCATTTGCGGCCGACCAGATAATGACCGCCGTAGTCCTTGGCCCCGTTGATCCATTCGCGCTGGCCCCGGTCGGTGGCGAAGGTGGCCAGGACGAACTTTCCGTCGGGGTTCTCGCACAGCGCCTGGCGGATCTCGTCGGCGTCGGTCTGGAGGTCGGGCTCGCAGCGCACCTCGGCCGCCAGGTGCTCCAGGCTCCCGGTCGCCGTCTCGGGCACGGCCGCCTCCCCCGTACCGCCGCCGCACCCGGCGAGCAGGGCCACCGCCGCGACGGCGGCGCCCAGGGCGGGCATCGATCGGGTCAACGTCATCTGTTCCTCCGGTGGGCCGCGCAGACACCTGTGCCGTACTCCGATACGGACGCCGGGCGCCCGGCGCTCAATCGGGGCGCGGTGACCAACCGCCGTCCCGCTCGTTCTGCCGGACGTGCAGTCACAGGATGTCGCCCCCCGCCCCGCGTCCGCCGCCTCCGGTGGTCCCGTCGTCGATGTCGAGCAGGCGGAGGCCGCCCTCGTCGAGCACTATCCGCGGCTGGTGCGGCTGGCCTATCTGGTGCTGCCGCCCGCGCCGAGCCGGGGCCGCCGGGTGCTCAGCGCGCACGCGCTGGTGCAGCGGACCCTGCCGCGCGGCCGGACCGCCGCCCCGGTGATCCCCGCCCAGTCCACCGGTGACCGCGACGGCGACCCGGGCTACGCGTATGTCCGGCTGCGGGTGCTGCGCACGGCGCTGGAGGCGGGGCTGCCGCTGCGCCGCAAGGCGTGGCCGAAGCGGTCGCAGCTGCCGCCGGTGCTGCCGCAGGTGTGGGGGCTGCGGCTGTTCCCGCGCTCCGGCGGGGCCGATGAACTCGCCCTGGACCAGCAGCTGTCGGCGCTGTCCGCCCCGGCGCGGGCCGTGTACGCGCTGCGCGGCCTGGAGCGGCTCACGGACCCGGACGTACGGGAGGCGCTGAGCCGGGCGGGGATCGCGGAGGCGGAGGTGGACGCGGCGCTCGCCGAGGCGGACACCGTGGCCGCGCGGTACGCGCTGCTGGACTCCCCGGAGTTCGACCCCTGCTCGCTCCAGGCCCGGCCGACCGATCTGATGCGCCGCCGCCAGCATGGCAAGGCGGCCGTGGCGGCGACGGTGGCGGCCGTGGTGTGCGGGGCGCTGCTGGGGATGCCCGGTGACGGCTGGGGGCCGGACGGCGCCGCCGCGCCTCCCTACGCGCAGAACGCGTCCGCCCAGGCGGCGCTGGACCCGTCCCGGCTGGTGAAGATCTCCCCCGCGGTGTGGAAGTCCTCGGCCCGTACCGACTTCACGGTGTGGCCGGCCCGCGGGGAACTCACCGGTGACACCGAGCTGCTGCGCCGCGCCCTCGCGGTGTGGGCCCGGCCCGGTCAGTCGGTCCAGGTGTCGGCCACCCCGGGCACCCCGACCGGCGGCCCGGCCGGACCCCCGCAACTGCTGTTCGCGGGGCTGGTCGACAACGCGCGGGTGGTGCTCCTGCACGACGGTCTGCGGCTGACCCGCTATGCCGAGCCCAAGGACGGACAGGCGGGCGCCGCGCTGGATCTGGCGCGGCTGGACGGGGCGACGGCGGCCGAGGCGACGGCCGTGGTGCTGAACCGGGCCGACGGCAACGTCCGCTATCTGACCGCGCCCTGGGTGAGGGAGGCCGCCGAGCGTGATCTGGTGAAGCCCGGCTCCGGCGCGATGGACCTGACGGTGGCGGACGGGGTCACCTCGCCGATGGCCAGCCCGGCGACCCGGTCCGGCGACTGCACCTCGTGGAACGTGCTCCAGCTCACCACCGACGACTCCACCCGGCTCGCCTCCGACCTCGGTGAGCTGGTCCCGGCCCGGCTCACCACCGGGCGGCCCGGCGCGGCGCACGACGCCTCGGGCGCGGAGGCGCTGCGCACCTGGGCGCCGTACGCCTGTTCGCTGGCGGCGGTGCAGGGGCAGGGGGTGCGCTCGGTGAACGCGTGGAGCTTCGCGGAGCAGACGCTGCCCGAGGACGGCGGTACGGCGTCCTGGGTGTGCACCCGGGCGGAGACCTGGCGGGGCGGCGGTGAGCGGGTGCTGGCGCAGTTCCACACGCCGGGCGGGACGTACGGGGCGGTCGCGGCGAAGGGCGAGGACGTCCCGGAGTGCGGGGCGCGGGAGCCGCAGGTGCTGGCCGGGGTGCTGTGGAAGTCCGCGGCGGGGTCCTGGTACCTGCTGGCGGCGGGCGGCCGGGACACGGCGGCGATCGAGACGACCGGCGGGGTGAAGGCGTCGGCGGAGGGCAATCTGCTGGCCGTGCGGACCAAGAACGGTGTGCGGGCGGGGCTGAAGGGGACGCTGACGGACGGACGGACGGTCGAGGCGCTGCGGTAGCGACGGTTTCGGCCACCGGGTCACCTGGCCGCCGGGCCGCCGGGCCACCTGACCACCTGACCACCTGACCACCAGGACAACGGGCCTCCGGGCCACCAGGCCGTCAGACACGCTGATTTCGTCCGTGCGCGAGGGCTTCCCCCACCCCTTACCCATCAGTACATTGACGCCATGTCTAACAAGAAGGTCCGGCGGCCCGAGCCGATCGAGTCCGAGCGGATCGCCCTCACGGCGCGGAACGTGTCGTTCTCCTGGGAGGGCACCCCGCTGCACTGGGTGCCCGGTGACCCCTTCGCCTCGCACACCATCAATGTGCTGCATCTGCTGCTGCCGGCCGGTGAGCGCTGGTTCGTGCATGTCTACCGGCAGGTGCTGCCCTACATCCGGGACGAGCGGCTGCGCGCGGATGTCATCGGGTTCATCGGGCAGGAGGCGATGCACTCCCGGGCGCACGACGAGGTGCTGCCGCATCTGCGGGAACTCGGGCTCGATCCGACGCCGTACACCGCGCAGGTCGACTGGTTCTTCGAGAAGCTGCTCGGGGACCGGACGCTGCCGCCGGGGCGGTCGCGGCGCTGGTGGCTGATGGAGCGGGTGGCGCTGATCGCGGCGATCGAGCACTACACGGCGTTCCTCGGGGACTGGGTGCTCAACGCCGAGGAGCTGGACCGGCGGGGCGCGGACCCGGTGATGCTGGATCTGCTGCGCTGGCACGGCGCCGAGGAGGTCGAGCACCGGTCGGTGGCGTTCGAGCTGTTCCTGCATGTCGACGGGGGTTACCGGCGCCGGGTGCGGACCTGGGCGCTGGCGTTCTCGGCGCTGGTGTTCCTGTGGCAGCGGGGGACGCGGTTCTTCATGGAGAACGACCCGACGCTGATCGACGGGAAGGCGAGCTTCCGGGACTTCCACACGCGCGGGCGGCGCGGGCTGCTGCCGTCGACGGGCGCCATGGTCCGTTCCATCCCCCGCTATCTGAACCGCGCCTACCACCCCTCCCAGGAGGGGTCGACCGCGCAGGCCGTGGCGTATCTGGAGTCCTCCCCCGCCGCGCTGGCCGCCGCGGCGGCGCAGGAAGAGGCCAAGTGATGCCGGGGCTGCGGACGGTGGTGGTGGTGGTCGCGGGCGCCGCGGTGCTGGTCCGGCGGGCGCTGCGGCGGCGTATCCGTGTCTCGCCGCTGTGGCCGCTGCCCGCGCTGGCCGAGCCGACCTCGGGGCGGCCCCGCAGCCGGGCGCTGCGGGTGCGGCTGACCGCGCGCGAGACGGTGGCGGAAGGGGTCGTACGGCTGCGGCTCGAAGGGCGGGGGCTGCCGGACTGGGCGCCGGGGGCGCATGTGGACCTGGTGCTGCCGTCCGGTCTGGTGCGGCAGTACTCGCTGTGCGGGGACCCCGGGGACCCTACGTCGTACACGGTCGCGGCGCGGCTGGTGGCGGACGGGCGGGGCGGTTCGCGGGAGGTGCACGAGGAGTTGGTGGTGGGGGCGGAGCTGGAGGTGCGCGGGCCGCGCAACCGGTTCCCGCTGGTGTCCGGGGCGCCCGCCTATCTGTTCGTCGCGGGCGGCATCGGGATCACGCCGCTGCTGCCGATGGTACGGGCGCTGCCCGCGGGCACCGAGTGGCGGCTGCTGTACTGCGGGCGGTCGCGGGCGTCGATGCCGTTCCTGGCGGAGGCGCTGGCGCTGGGCGCGGACCGGGTGACGGTGGCCGCCGGGGACGAGGCGGGGCGGGCGGACCTGGACGCGCTGGCGGCCGGGGTCGCGCCGGGCACCGAGGTGTACTGCTGCGGGCCCGAGGAGCTGATGGCGGCGGTCGCGGAGCGGCTGCCCGGGGTGCGGGTGGAGCGGTTCGCGCCGCGCGCGTCGGCCGGGGAGGGCGCCGCCTTCGAGGTGGAGTTGCGGCGCAGCGGGCGGACGGTGCAGGTGCCGGACGGGACGTCGGCGCTGACCGCGATCCGGGCCGCGCTGCCGGACACCCTGTACTCCTGCGAGCAGGGATTCTGCGGGACCTGCCGGCAGCGGGTGCTGGAGGGCGAGGTGGACCACCGTGACGAACTGCTCGGCGACGCCGAGCGCGGCGACTCCATGCTGATCTGTGTGTCCCGGGCGCGCGGGGAGCGGCTGGTGCTGGATCTCTGAGCCGGCGCGGGGGGCGGGCCCCGGAGTCACCGGTCTTGGTCGGACCGGGCCGTTCACGGCCGGAACCGATCGGTAAGGTGTTCGTATGTCTACCGGGGTGCGCCGTCGTATGGGTGTCGAGGAGCGGCGGCAGCAGTTGATCGGTGTCGCGCTCGAACTGTTCAGCCGGCGCTCGCCCGACGAGGTCTCGATCGACGAGATAGCGACCGCGGCCGGTATCTCCCGGCCGCTGGTCTACCACTACTTCCCCGGCAAACTCAGTCTGTACGAGGCCGCGTTGCAGCGGGCGTCGGACGACCTCGCGGGCCGGTTCGTGGAGCCGCACGAGGGTCCGCTGGGGGCCCGGCTGCTGCGGGTGATGCGCCGCTACTTCGACTTCGTGGACGACCACGGACCCGGTTTCTCCGCCCTGATGCGCGGCGGCCCCGCGGTCGGCTCCTCGACCACCAACGCGCTCATCGACTCCGTACGGCAGGCGGCCTACGAGCAGATCATGGCGCATCTCGAGGTCGGCGAGGCGCCCGCGCGGCTGGAACTGGTGGTCCGCTCCTGGATCTCGCTGGCCGAATCCACCGCCCTGCTCTGGCTGGACGGCCGCCGTATTCCGCGCGCGGAGCTGGAGGTCCAGCTCGTCCATGACTTCGCCGCGCTGGCGGCGGTGAGCGCGGCCTACGACGAGGAGACGGCCGCGGTGCTGCGCCGGTCCCTGACGGGCGAGCCGGCCGACAGCCCGTTCACCGACCTGGTGACCCGGCTGCTCGCACTGGCCTCCTAGGACCCGCTGGTCGCAGCCGTATCGAACCTGGCGGCTCCGGCGCCCCGTTGGCTCAGTCAGACGCCCCCGATCGGGGGCCGTGGACAGAAGGAGCCTTCAATGGCGATCGAGCTGACGGACCGGGCGCTGGACCAGGTGGCGGGCGGATCGGAAGAGGAGTACCTGGACCCCGACGGTCTCATCTACGTCGAGGTCCCGCGGACCTATGGCGAGATCCCACGGGACTACGGCGTACCGGCCGGCGGGATCTACCAGTCCAGCGACGGCGGACAGACCTGGCAGTAGCCGGACGCCCTCGCGACCGGCTGAAAGGTCGCCGGGACCGGGTCCATCGAACCCGGTCCCGTTCCGGCCACGTTGGCTCAGACAGACGCCCCCGTCCGGGGGCCGAGAGACAGGAGACGTCTCGATGACGACGACCAAGGACACGCACGCCGGGTACGAGCTGACGGACCAGGCGCTGGACCAGATGGCGGGCGGAGCGGAGCAGTGGTGGGAGGGGAACACCGTCCACATCAAGCACGACAACGGCGTCCACCAGGCCGTGGACTACGACACCGGGGAGGCGTGGGAGTCGGCCGGCGACGGACAGCCCTGGGAGTCCCGGGGCAATGTGCTGACCCGCCGGTAGGACGCCGGACCGGGCCGGTCGAACCCGGTCGCATTCCGGCCACGTTGGCTCAGACAGACGCCCCCGATCGGGGGCCGAAGGACGGGAGAAAGTCTCGATGACGAGCACCACGGTCGCCCCCTACGAACTGTCGGACCAGGCGCTGGACCAGATGGCGGGCGGGTCCGACCCGGTCGAGCGGTGGTGGGACGGGAACACGGCGTTCGGCAAGTACGGCGACGGCAGCTACCGGGCCGTCAACCACGACACCGGTGATGTCTGGGAGTCGTCCGGCGACGGACAGCCCTATGAGTTCCAGGGCAACTTCTACAACGGCTGACAAGCCGTGACAGGCCCGCCGCCCCCTGGGCCGTGGGGGCGGCGGGCCTGGTCCTGGGGCCGGTCAGCGGGTGAAGACCGCCACCGAGCGGCCGGGCACGGTGAAGGTGCCGGTGGCGCGGTCGTAGGAGGCGCGCTTGACCACCGGGTCGGCGCCGCCCGCCTGGACCGGGTGGAGCCGCTGGTCACGGCCCGCGAGGGACGCGATCCGCTGGGTCTGCTCGGCGGGGGTGGCGTTGAAGACGACCACCAGGTCACCGAGGCGCATGGTGATCACACCGGGGGTCTCGTCCGTGCCGGAGAGCGGGAAGGACAGCCGGTCCTGCACGGCGGCGGCCGTGGCCAGCGAGAAGTCCCGTTCCGTGGTCCGGATCCTCAGCAGGTCCCGGTACGCGGCGGAGGCGCCGGTGATCTCGGCGCAGCCGACCCGGACCGTGGACAGCAGCGGGGTGGCGTAGGGCCACTTGGAGCGGTTGTCGGCGGCGGGCGGCAGACCCCGGCCGAAGCCGTTGCCGTCGGCGCAGTTCCAGTGGAGGGCGTTGAACCAGTCGCCGCTGTCGTAGGAGTTGCGGTCCAGGGACTTGGAGCGGAGCAGGTCGGTGCCCGCCTGGGAGAGGGCCGGGCCCTGGGAGAGGGCGGCCGTCGCCATGGCGAGGACCTGCATCCGGGCCCGGTCGGCGGCGCTCGTACCGGAGGGCAGTTTGAAGGCGAGCGCGTCGAACAGGGTCTCGTTGTCATGGGCGTCGGCGTAGGCGAGGGCGTCGCCGGGGGCCGCCGCGTATCCGGCGGGTGCGCCGTTGTAGTCGACCTCGGAGCCCTTGACGTCCTTGCCCGCGGTGTCGGTGAAGCGGTAGCCGGCGAGGTTGCCGGACAGGCCGACCTTGATGAGGTCCTGGTAGTGCAGCAGGCGGGCCTTCTGTTCGGCCGGGGTGCCGTTGGCCGCCGAGCCGTTGGGCTCGGTGTAGAGGCCGGAGGCGAAGCCCTGGACGCCGGGGTCGTCGTCGAAGGGGCCGCCGCCGCGTACGGCGTCGCGGGCGCGGTCGGAGAAGGTGGCGATGCCGGTGCCCGCCATGTTCTTCTGGGTCGCCTGCTCGAAGCGGACGTCGTCGGCGATCTCGCCGAAGTTCCAGCCCTCGCCGTACAGGATGATCTTCTTGCCGTCGACGCCGTCCTTCGCGAGGGTCAGGGCGTCGAGGGCCTTGCGGACGGCGAGCATGTTGGCCTTGGGGTGGTGGCCCATGAGGTCGAAGCGGAAGCCGTCGACCTTGTACTCCCTGGCCCAGGTGACCACCGAGTCCACGACCAGCTTGCCCATCATGGCGTTCTCGGGCGCGGTGTTGGCGCAGCAGGTGCTGTTCGCCACCGAGCCGTCGGCCAGCAGCCGCTGGTAGTAGCCGGGGACGATCCGGTCCAGGACGGAGGTCTTGGCCTGGCCGGAGGCGGCGGTGTGGTTGTAGACCACGTCCATGACGACCCCGAGGCCGTCCTCGTTGAGCGCCTTCACCATCTCGCGGAACTCGACCGTGCGGGCGGTGCCGTCCGGGTCGGTGGCGTAGGAGCCCTCGGGGACGGTGTAGTGGTACGGGTCGTACCCCCAGTTGTAGGCGTCCTTCGCGGCGATCTCGGCGACGCACTGCTGCTGGCGCTCGGAGTCGGCGGGCAGGGCGGCGAGGTCGCAGCCCACGGTGGCCTGGTCGGCGCGGCGCTCGGGGATGGTGGCGATGTCGAAGGCGGGCAGGAGGTGGACGTACGACGTCCCGGCCTCGGCGAGCTTCCGCAGATGCTTCGAGCCGTCGCTGCTCTTGTCGGTGAAGGCGCGGTAGGTGCCGGGGTCGTCGGCGGTGCGGTCCGCGACCGAGAAGTCACGGATGTGGAGTTCCTGGATCTGGGCGTCCCGGAGGGGGACCGCCGGTGGTTTGCGCAGGGTGCTCCAGCCGCGCGGCTTCAGGGAGCGGTCAGCGAGGTCCACGACGAGGCTGCGCTCGGAGTCGGCGGTCAGGGCGACCGAGTAGGGGTCGGTGACCTTGTTGGTGACGATCTCGCGGACGGTGGGCGCCCACACCTGGACGACATACCGATAGGGCTTGTTCTTCCAGGACGGGGAGCCGGTGACGGACCATACGCCGGTGCGGTCGTCGCGGCGCATCGGGTGCTGTCGGCCGTCCAGTTCGAGGGCGACGGACTGGGCGGTGGGGGCCCAGACGGCGAGGGTGGGGCGGCCGTCGCGGAAGACCGGGCCGAGGTCGGCCCTGGTGGCGTCGTACAGGTCGTCCAGCACTCCGGCGGTCTGGACGCCGGTCGCGGCGAGCACCGCTCCGTTGGCCGCGCTCTGGGCGGCGACGACCTGGCCGCGCGGGGCCTCGCGGACCCGGTCGCGGTCGCGGGGGTCGACGGTCCAGGCGGTGGCGTCCTTGAGGTGCGGGAACTTCGCCTTCTGGGCGTCGGTCAGGGCGCCCTTGGACAGCCTGAGGACGCGGATGTCGGTGCCGGTCAGGACGCCCTTGTCGGCCTTGATGGAGCCGGTGCGGGAGGTGAGGAGGCGGGTGGCGGCGGCCGTCTGCGAGGCGTTCCAGACGACCGTGTCCCGGTCGATCCAGATCGCCTTGGACGTGGTCAGGTCGAGCGCGGCGGCGGACCCGGCGGGCTGCGGAAGCAGCTTCTTCTCCTGTCCGTTCAGCAGCCACACCTCGTGTCCGTCGGTCTTCAGGTCGAGCGACTGGTCGGTGGGCAGGTCCTTCTCGTCGCCCTTGTGGAGGATGTAGCTGAGGCTGGTGGCGCCCTCGGCGAGCGGCACCTCGTACACCGCCCCGTACGGGTCGGTGCGGACCGGCATCAGGGGCTTGGACCAGTCGGTGGGCTGGGCGGCGCCGTTCCAGACGTGCAGGCCCCAGCCGTCGTAGGTGCCGTCGGCCCGGTTGTAGTGGAGGACGGCCTTGGTCTTGTCGGGGGCCGGGTAGGCGGGCCGTTCGGTGACGACCTCGGGCTTGCCCTGCTCGATCCAGATCTCCCCGTGCCGGGTCACGTCGATGGAGCGGTCGGCGGAGACGTCCTTGTTGCCGTCCTTGTCGATGACCAGGAAACCGACGTTGCTCGCACCGGGCTTGAGCTTGATGTAGGCGAAGGTGCCGTACGCGTCACGGCCGGTGAAGGGATGGCTGTCGGGCCAGGTGGTGGCTTCGCCGTCGGCGAGGTCGCCCCAGGCGTACACGCCCCAGTCCTGGTAGTTCCCGTCGGGGCGGTTGTAGTGGACGATCGCGTAGTCGCGGGAGGTGGCGGTGGGGGGCTCGGCCACGGGCGGGGTGCCGGTGACGGAGGCGGCGGTGGCGCTCGCGGTGCGCCCGGCCGCGTCGACGGCGACGGCCTTGTAGCGCAGGGCGGTGCCGGGGCGTACGTCCTTGGCGAGGGGGTGGGTGACCTTGTAGGGGGCGTGGTCGGCGGTGCCGAGGGTCTGCCAGCGGCCGTTCCCGGTCTGGGCGGCGAACACGACCCGGTTGAGGCCGCCGCCGGAGACATCGGCGGTGACCTCGACGGTGCCGGTGGCGCCGGGCGCCGGGGCCTTCAGGGTGAGGGTGGGCGCGGTGGCGGGGGCGGCGGGCCGGGCGGTGGCCCGGAGCACGACGGACGCACCGGCCGGGACGGTGACGGTGAGCTTGCCGTCGGTGGTGGAGGTCGCGGTGTCGGTGGTGCCGTAGAGCCCTCGGTAGGCGGTGGCGCGGGAGCCGACCGGGAAGGTCACCGTCTGCGGCCGGTCGGCGTTGTTGAAGCCGACGACATACTCGGTACCGCTCTTGGCGTCCGTGCGGGAGACGGCGTAGACGCCCGGTCCGTCGGCGGCGAAGCGCTCGGTCTGGATGCCGTCGGCGAGCGCCGGGTGGGCCTTGCGGAGCGCGGCGAGTTCGCTGATCTGCCGGTACAGCGGGGCCTTGGTGTCGTAGGCGTCGGTGGCGTGGGTGCGGTCGGTGCCGAGGATGTCGTCGTCCAGGTAGTCCTGGACCTGGGAGGCGAACAGCGTCTGGCGGGCGTCCTTGTCGCCGCCGTTGCCGGTGAAGCCCTGTTCGTCGCCGTAGTAGATGACCGGGTTGCCGCGGTTGAGGAACATCAGCTCGTTGGCGAGCCGCGCCTTCTTCAGGAGTTCGGCGTCGGTGGCGGTGGGGTCGTCCTGCCGGAGGAAGGTCCCGATGCGGCCCATGTCGTGGTTGCCGAGGAAGGTGACGGACTCGTACGCGTTGGCGGTGCCGGTCGTGTACTTGTGGTCGTCGCCGAAGACCGAGGCCAGCTTCTGGGCGCTGCCGGTCTGGGAGGCGTAGGCGCGGGCCGCGTCCTGGAAGGGGAAGTCGAGGGTCGAGTCCAGCTTGCCCTCGGTGACATAGGGCGCGGTGACGGAGGTGTCGGCGGAGTACACCTCGCCGAACATGAAGAAGTCGTCCCGGCCCCGCTTGGCCGCGTAGGCGTCCAGGGAGGTGGCCCACTGGCTCCAGAACTCCATGTTGACGTGCTTCACGGTGTCGATCCGGAAGCCGTCGATGTCGAAGTCCCTGACCCACCGCTGGTAGATCTTCTCCATGCCCGCGACGACCTCGGGACGCTCGGTCCACAGGTCGTCAAGGCCGACGAAGTCACCGTAGGTGGCGTTCTCGCCGGACCAGGTGGAGTCGCCCCGGTTGTGGTACATGGTCGGGTCGTTGAGCCAGCCGGGGACCTTGACGTCCCGCTTGGCGGCGGGGACGACCGGGGTCCTCGGGAAGGAGTCGGTGTCGACCGCCGGGAACTTCTTGCGGCCGTCGGCGTAGTCGGCGTCGTCGAAGGGCTCGCCGTCCTTGGTGAGGTACGGGAAGGCGCCCTTGGAGAGGTAGCTGTAGCTCTTCTCCTGGTAGTCGACGACGTCGGCGGTGTGGTTGGTGATGACGTCGAAGAAGACCTTCATGCCCTTGTCGTGGGCCTTGTCGATGAGGGTCTCCAGGTCCTCGTTGGTCCCGAAGTGCGGGTCGACCTGGGTGAAGTCGGTGATCCAGTAGCCGTGGTAGCCGGCGGAGGCGTCGGCGCCGACGCCCTGCACGGGCTGGTTCTTGAAGATCGGCGCCAGCCAGAGGGCGGTGGTGCCGAGGCCCTTGATGTAGTCCAGCTTCCGGGTGAGGCCCTTGAGGTCGCCGCCCTGGTAGAAGCCCTTGTCCGTGGGGTCGTAGCCGGTGGCCAGCCGCGAACCGGTGAGTCCGCCCCGGTCGTTGCCCCGGTCGCCGTTGGCGAACCGGTCCGGGAGCACGAAGTAGAACTGCTCGCGGGTGAGGTCGTGGCGGGTGGGCTCGGCGGCGAGCTTCTTGTCCGACGGCGGCGCGGGCGGGCCGTCGGCGCGGGCCGCGAGCGGCTGGACGAGGGTGGCGGCGAGCGCGGTGGCGGCGAGCGCCGCGATCCGTCCGGCCTGGTGGCTACGGCGGCGCCGGTGGGGCGCCTGGCCTCTCGGTATCACGGGCGTGAACTCCTTGCGCTTCCTTGCGACTACGGCTCAGCGACTACGGCTCACCGGGTCCGAACCCTGGGACCGCGGCAAGGGGGGCGGGGGGGCTCCCCCCTGCCGGGGTCCGGTGACCGTATCGCCGAAGAAAGCGTTGCTGCAAGAGGTCTGCAAGAAGGGGAAAGAAATTTCAGCAATGGGCGGCGACCGAGGGGCGTGCACGGGACGCCGTGCGGGGCTTCCGGCACAGCCGGAGGGTGGTGGTGCGGGGATGCGACGGTCCGCGCTACCTCGCGCTCAAGCCCTCCTCGTCGCCCCTCAGCACGTCTTCGTGAATCCACCGCGAAAGCCGTCCGACGCACCTGGCGCAGGCGAACATCTGGGCGTCGCCGAAGTCGGAGGACGCCACGCCGGTGAGCACACCGGGAACATCCGCACGGCCGCATCCGAACCAGCAGCGGTCGATGACACGCGCGGGCTCCTCGCCACGTAAGGCACGGGCCATGTCCTCGCGGGCGGTGACCCGGAGGCGCGGTAGCGGAATCGCGCTCAGCCGCACCCACACCCGCTTTCCGCCCGCGAGCGGCTCACAGCCCCAGGCGAGGGACGCCCCGGCGATGAGCCGCATACCGCGACCCGTGCCGCTCTCCCAGTCCGGCTCCCGAAGCCGGGGCCTACGCGGGCAGGTGTCGGCGCAGGCCACCAGGATCTCGCCGTCCTCGACACCGACGGTGAGCACGCAACGGCCGTTCGCGTGGCGGACCACGTTGGCGAGCAACTCCGTGACGACCAGGGCGGTGTCGTCGGCGACGTAGCCCCAACCGGTGATCCTCCGGCGGACGTCACGCCGGACGCCGGGGACGACTTGGGGGGTGAGGGAGGTGAAGGGCCAGCGGGCGCTGGGGGGCATCTCGACCGTTTCTGCGTGCATCCGACCTCCTTGACGACCAGGCATCCAGGAACGCGAACACCTGTGCCAAACAACCGAGTTGGACCTAGCACCAGGTCCTCCGGCAACAGAGTGCACGACCATCGGGTACTTTCGCAACAAGAAGAATCGCAATGTTGCAGATTCCTGAGAGGTGGGTCAACGACCTGCCGGAGAAGTGGTGTTGGAGGCCGTGGTGTCCGGCACACTGTCCAGGTACATCACCAGTCGTGGAGGAGTGAAGGTGGCAGCGCATCCGCGCCCGACAGTGCGGCGACGCAAGCTCGGTTCTGAACTGCGGCGGCTCCGTGAGGCCGCCAAGGTCGGCATGAACGACGCCGGGGCGGCGATCGACGGCGACAAGACGAAGATCTCCCGCATAGAGAACGGGCGTCAGGGCATCCGGCCGCTGGAGATCAAGGAGCTGTGCAAGCTCTATTCAGTGGCAGACGAACGAGTGGTCTCGGCGTTGCTCACCCTGGCGCGGGAAAGTCGGAAGAAGAGCTGGTGGCAGCAGTACAGCGGCGTACTCAGCCCCGACTTTCAGCAGCGCCTCACCCTTGAGGCCGACGCGGTACGGATCTACGCGTTCCACACCATGGTGATACCGGGGCTCCTTCAGACACGGGAGTACGCCGAGGCGGTCATCCGCGGCTCCGGCCGCCACACTCCCGACCTGGAGATCGAGACCAGCGTCAACTTCCGTATGGAGCGGCAGGCCATCTTCGACCGCCCCGACGCGCCTCAGTACCTCTGCGTACTCGATGAAGCCGTACTCCACCGTGAGGTCGGCAGTCCTCAGATCATGTCCAACCAGCTGCGACACCTCGTTGAGGCAGCCACCCGGCCGGGAGTGGGTGTGCAGATCGTCCCCTACTCGCAGGGCACCTACGCCGGTTTCGAAGGGCCATTCACGATCTACAGCTATCCCGATCCCATGGAGCTGGATGTAGTAGGTCTTGAATACCTTGAAGGCGCGCTCTACTTGGAGGAAGCAAGCCCCGTAGAGGCTTACCGGAGGTCCTTTGACCGCATCCGGGCTTCCGCCCTATCGTCACGACAGTCCATGGAGCTGGTCTCCAGGATTGCGCAAGACCATGACACCAAGTAGTGAGGCATGACTGATGATGCGCCACGACCTTCCTGTCAGCCTGTGGAGCAAGTCGAGCTACAGCGGTGACACCCACGACCAGTGCCTGGAGACCCAGCCCACCCGGAACGGCCTGATCGCCGTCGGCGACTCCAAGGCTCGGGCGCTCGGCGCGTTCACCTTCCCGTCAGCCGCCTGGGAGATGTTCATACAAGGCATCAAGAATGACCTCGTGTAGGCGAAATATTCAGCCACAGCACCAGAGCAACTGAAAGGGAGCCCTCCGGGGCTCCCTTTGTCGTTCTCGCGTCTGGCCGAACAGGCATCGCTGACAACCTCCGCCGCTCGGGGGACGATGCGGACTGGGACGTTTCGCATAGTTGGTCACCGACGCGATCAAAGGACCCTACGCATGATGACCCAGAGCAACCTCAGCACCGCCGTGTTCATAAAGAGCACCTACTCCAGTGGCGGCAACAACTGCGTAGAGGTTGCCGCTGTCCCGGGAATCACCGCCTTCCGCGACTCCAAGGACATCACCCGGGGGCATGTCCCCATGTCGGCCAGCGCCTTCGACGTGTTCGTTGAGAACCTGAAAGCCGACCACCCGGACTGAAGCGAGGACCCTAATGTTTCGCACAGACCTCCCGGCCGATGGCTGGAAGAAAAGCAGCCACAGCGACGGAGGGAACGCCCAGTGCGTGGAGACCCTCCCCCTGACCGGCCCGGCCACCGCCGTCCGTGACAGCAAGGCCCCCGCCCACGGCGCCTTCGTCTTCCCGGTCGCCACGTGGGCCGCCTTCCTCGACGGCGTCAAGCGCGGCCTCGTCTAGCCGTACCGGGGCCCTCGGCGTTCCGCGAACTCCAAGGGCCCCACCTCACGCGGGTCAGCAACCACTCTTGCCCGCGTAGATCGCCAGCGCCGTGTTCGAGCCGAGCGTCGCCGTCACCTGCCCCGAGCCGTTCACCGTCACCGCAGAACCGCTCTGCACATTGCAGTACGTACCGGCCGGCAGCGAGGTCTGGTAGGTGCGGGTGAGCGCGCCGGACTCGTGGTTGATGGCCACGAAACCCTTACTGCCCCGGCCAAAGGCGATCGCGTCCGCCCCGTTGTCCCACCAGTTCGTCACCGCCTGACCCCGCGTGGCGTTGCGGAACGCGACCATGCGCTCTATCTCGGGCCAGGCGTGCTGGCACTTCCAGCCACTGACCCAGCAGGCGTTCACCTGGCCCCCGTTCGGCGGTCCGGCGTCATGGTCGGTGAACTCGTAACCGGAGTTGATGTCGGGCGCCCCGTAAGGCCAGGCCAGCATGAAGACATTCGCCAGGGTGTAGTTCGCGTTGTCCTTGTAGCTGAGCGTGGAGCCGTTGCGCTCGGTGTCGTGGTTGTCCACGAAGACCCCCGAGACGCCGCTGCTCATATAGCCCCAGCCCTCGCCGTAGTTCTTCAGATAGGCGAGGTTCTCGTTGTTGAAGACCCGTTTGAGGTCGTAGGCGTAGCGGAACTCCTGGACGTCCCCGTTGCCCGTGTACTCGGTGGGCTGGACGGCCTCCCCCGCGCCGTAGATGACCTCCTGCTTCCAGTAGGCGGACGGGTTGGTCAGCCGGGACTTGATGTTCGCCAGGTCGGCGGCCGGTATGTGCTTGGCCGCGTCGATGCGGAAGCCGTCCACGCCGAGGGAGAGCAGGTCGTTGAGGTAGCGGGCGATGGCGCCCCGGACGTACTCCTCCCCGGTGTCCAGGTCGGCCAGGCCCACCAGTTCGCAGTGCTGGACGTTCCAGCGGTCCTGGTAGTTGGAGATCTGGCCCGTGCAGTTGTCGAAGTCGTAGGAGGAGTACAGCCCTGGGTAGGTGTACTTGCTGTACGACGAGCCGCCGGTGCCGGTGCCGCCGCCCGCCGACATGTGGTTGATCACGCTGTCCACGACGACCTTGACCCCGGCCGCGTGACAGGTGTTCACCATGTTCTGGAAGGCGGTGCGGTCGCCCAGGCGTCCGGCGATCTTGTAGCTGACCGGCTGGTACGAGGTCCACCACTGGCCGCCCTGGATGTGCTCGGCGGGCGGGGAGACCTGGACGTAGCCGTAACCGGCCGGGCCCAGGCGGCTGGTGCACTCGCGGGCGACCGAGGCGAAGTTCCACTCGAACAGGACGGCGGTGACGTCCTTGGTGCCGGGCGGGGACGCCTGGGCGGTGCCGGGCGCGAGGAAGGCTCCGGCCGCCGCCAGCGCGAGCGCGCCGGAAACGATTCTGCTGGCCATGTGGGGGTTCCTTCACCGTTGAAGGGGTGAGCTGGGCGGGTGTGCCACGTTGAAGGTGTTTTCTGCAAGTCGTCAAAAATGCTTGCAGTGGCCAGATGGTAGAGGCCCGCTGTCCAAAAGGGCAGCGGGCCGACGGAAGTTGAGCGAAGAAGTTCTCTGCCGGGTGCCGCGTTATGCGGCCGGTGCTCCGAACCACACCGTGGTGTCGCCTGGGACCTTGGTCTCGCCGTCCGCCTCGCCCACCTCACCGCTGGTGAGCAGCAGCGGCCCGTACGCCGGTACGGTCACCGACTCGGCGGTGGTGTTGGCGACGCAGACGAAGCCGCCGCGCCGGAACGCCAGTACGCCTTCGGGCGCCCGCAGCCACTCCACCGTGTCGCCCGCGCCGAGGTCCCGCTCGGAGCGGCGGATCGCCAGCGCCGCGCGGTACAGCTCCAGGGTCGAGCCCGCCACCCCGCTCTGCGCCTCGACGCTCAGCTCGCCCCAGCCCTCCGGCTGCGGCAGCCAGCTGCTCCCGGCGCCGAAGCCGTACGCCGGGCCGGTGCGGGTCCAGGGGATCGGCACCCGGCAGCCGTCGCGGAAGCCGTCCTGGCCCTCGCCCCGGAAGTACGCCGGGTCCTGGCGCACCTCGTCGGGCAGGTCCACCACGTCCGGCAGGCCGAGTTCCTCGCCCTGGTAGACATAGGCGGAGCCGGGCAGCGCCAGCATCAGCAGGCTCGCGGCGCGGGCGCGTCTGAGGCCCAGCTCGCGGTCGCCCGCGCTGCGGATCTGGGTGCCGAGGCCGGGCGGGTTGGCGAACCGGGTGGCGTGCCGGGTGACATCGTGGTTGGAGAGCACCCAGGTGGCGGGGGCGCCGACCGGGCGCATGGCTTCCAGGGTGCGGTCCACGACGGTCCGCAGCTCCCCGGCGTCCCAGGCGGTGCTGAGGTACTGGAAGTTGAACGCCTGGTGCAGCTCGTCGGGGCGGACGTAGTGCGCGGTGCGCTCGACGGTCGGCGTCCACGCCTCGGCGACGAAGATCCGCTCGCCCGCGTACTCGTCCAGTACGAGCCGCCACTCGCGGTAGATGGCGTGCACACCGTCCTGGTCGAAGAACGGCATGGCGTCGTTGCCCAGCAGCTTCAGCTGGTCGTGCGCGCCCAGGTCGGGCAGCCCGTCCGCCTTCACCAGGCCGTGGGCCACATCGATCCGGAAGCCGTCGACGCCCATGTCCAGCCAGAACCGCAGGATCGAGCGGAACTCGTCGCCGACCGCCGGGTGCTCCCAGTTGAAGTCGGGCTGCTCGGGGGCGAAGAGGTGCAGATACCACTCGCCGTCCGCGACCCGGGTCCAGGCCGGGCCGCCGAAGATGGACTCCCAGTCGTTGGGCGGCAGCTCACCGTTCTCGCCCTTGCCGGGGCGGAAGTGGTAGCGCTCGCGCAGCGGCGAGCCGGGGCCGTCGGCGAGCGCCCGCTTGAACCACTCATGCTGGTCGGAGGAGTGGTTGGGGACCAGGTCCACGATGATCCGCAGCCCGAGTCCATGCGCCTCGCGGATCAGCGCGTCGGCGTCCAGCAGGGTGCCGAACATCGGGTCGACGGCCCGGTAGTCGGCCACGTCGTAGCCGGCGTCGGCCTGCGGGGAGGCGTAGAAGGGGCTGAGCCACACCGCGTCCACGCCGAGATCGCGCAGATACGGCAGTCGGGACCGTACGCCGTCCAGGTCGCCCATGCCGTCGCCGTTGCTGTCGGCGAAGCTGCGCGGGTAGACCTGGTAGATCACCGCGTCCCGCCACCAGTCGCGGTGCCGGGCGGCGGTGGCGAGGGCGGTGTGCGGCGCGGGGAGGTGCTGGGTCATGGCGTCCTTGTGTGACGTGGGTTCAGGGGAACGGGCGTAGGGGTGTGCGGATGTGGGGGGGCACTGCCTCATCCCTTGGTCCCACCGGCGGTCAGCCCGGTGACCAGGTTCTTCTGTACCAGGTAGAAGAACGCGGAGACCGGGATCGCGATCAGGACCGCGGTCGCCGCCATCAGGTTCCGCTGGGCGTCGTGCTCGCTGACGAAGCTCTGGAGCCCCACCGCGAAGGTGTACTTCTCGTCGTCCAGCAGGAACGTGGTGGCGAAGGCGACCTCGCCGAACGCGGTGATGAAGCTGTAGAACGCGGCGACGGCCAGGCCCGGCCGGGCCAGCGGCAGGATCAGCCGCAGGAACGTGCCGAACGGGGAGAGGCCGTCCACCCGGCCCGCCTCGTCGATCTCGAAGGGGATGGTGTCGAAGTAGCCCTTCATCAGCCAGGCGCAGTACGGCACGGCGGTCGAGCAGTACACCAGGATCAGGCCGAAGTAGGTGTCGATGAGCTGGAGTTCGCTGAGCAGCTGGTACATCGGGACCATGAGGACGGCGACCGGGAACATCTGGGTCACCAGCAGTACCCACATGAACTTCTTGTACCCGGGGAAGCGCATCCGTGACACCGCGTAGCCCGTGGTCGCGGCGATCAGTACGCCGATGACCGTGGTGCCCAGCGAGACGATCAGCGAACTCTTCAGCCAGTCGAAGAAGTTGGTCTCGGTCAGGACATGGCCGTAGTTGGCGAGGGTCATCTTGGCCCAGATGCCGCCGGGGCGGAGATAGTCGTCCTTGTCCGGGCCGAGGGAGAGGAACACCAGCCAGGCGACCGGGAACACCGCGATCAGGCTGGCGACGGTGAGGACGCCGTGCGAGGCGAGGTTCCCGAGGCGGCCGGACGCGCCGCGTCCGCGGGTGGCGCGGGGCGCCGGGGCGGGGGACGCGGCGGGGGACGGGTCCGTTCCGGCGGGCTGCGGGGCGGTGGTCGTACTCATGGGGGCTCCTGCCTCAGATCGCGAGCTGCTGGTCATTGCGGTTCAGCCAGCGGCGGTAGAAGGAGGTGAAGACGATCAGGATGGCCAGCAGGAGGATGCCGTAGGCGGCGGACTGCGCGAAGTCGCGCGGCTGCTGTCCGAAGCCGAGCTGATAGGCCCAGGTGACCAGGATCTGCGCGTCGGGCGCGGTGTTGCCGAACAGCAGGAAGATCACCGCGAACTGGTTGAACGTCCAGATCACCCCGAGCAGGACGACGGTGGAGCTGACCGAGCGCAGTCCGGGGACGGTGACGTAGCGGAACCGCTGCCAGGCGTTGGCGCCGTCCATCTCGGCCGCCTCGTACAGGGTGGTGTCGATGGACTGGAGGCCGCCGAGCAGCGAGACCATCATGAACGGGACCCCGCACCAGGTGTTCACCATGATCGCGGCGAACCGCTGCCAGAAGGTGTCCTCCAGCCAGGCCGGACTGGGCAGGCCGAGGCCGTCCAGGGCCATGTTGATGATCCCGGCGTCGGCCAGCATGAACCGCCAGCCGAAGACGGTGACGAAGGTGGGCACGGCCCATGGCAGCACCAGCAGCAGCCGGTACACGGTCCGTCCGCGCAGCTTCTGGTTCAGCAGCAGGGCGAGGCCGAGACCGATCGTGTAGTGCAGGAAGACACAGGCGGCGGTCCAGAAGATGGTCCAGACGAAGTGCGACCAGAAGCGGTCGTAGGCGGTCGGGCCCCAGAGGATGTCGGCGTAGTTGTCCAGGCCGATGAACTGGTAGGTCGCCGCGATCTCGTTGACACCGATGGTGCGGGCCGTGTTGAGGCTGTTGGCGTCGGTGAGGGTGAGATAGAAGCCGTAGGCCAGCGGATACAGCACGATGGTGCCCAGTACGACGACCACCGGGGCGATCATCGCGTAGGCGTACCAGTACTTCTGCCAGCTGCGCTTCAGGCGCCCGCCCGGTCCTGGCCGGCGGGGCTCGCGGTCACCGAGCCGCTTGCCGGTGGCTCGGTCGATGGCGACGGTCATGGTTCGGCACCTTCTGGAGGCTCGAAGGGGTGGCCCCGGGCGGCGGAGCCGGGAGTGGCCCCGGGCGGCGGGGCCGGGAGTGCGGCGCGCGGACCGGTGGCCGCCGGACCCCTCCCCCGGTACTGGGGAGTCCGGCGGCCACCCGGGCTCACTTGCTGAAGTCGGGCACCAGCTTGGTGATGGCGGTCTCGGCGCTGTCGAGCCCCTCGTCCAGGGACTTCTTGCCCCCGGCGACGGCCAGCAGCTCATCGTCCAGCGGGCCCCACAGCGAGCTGTACTCGGGCAGCGCCGGGCGCGGCTGGGCGGCGGGCAGGACGCCCTGGTACCCGGCGATCCCGGGGTCTGCCTTGACCTCGGCGGTGTAGGCGTCGTCGCGGGTCGGCAGCGTGGAGTTCTTCAGCGCGATGGTCTCCTGCGCCTTGGCGGAGGTCATGAAGTTGACGAACTTCAGGGCCGCCTGCTGCTTGTCCGCGCTGGAGCCGGCGTAGACGGAGAGGTTGTGGCCGCCGGTCGGGGCGCCCGCCTTGCCGCTGGAACCGGCCGGGACGGTGGCGATGCCGAGGTTGTTCTTGTCGGCGAACGCGGAGCCCTTGTAGAAGTTGGTGATCTCCCAGGGGCCCTGGATGATCGAGGCGACCTTGCCGTTGACGAAGGCGTCCTGGATGGCGCCGTACGCCTCGGCGGTGGTGTCGGCCTTGTGCAGGCCCTTGCCGTCGAACAGGCCCTGCCAGGTCTCATAGCCCTTCTTGGCGGCGGGCGAGGTGACGGTGATCTTCTTGGCGGTCGCGTCGACGGTGTCGGCGCCCTCGCCGTACAGGAAGGACTGGGCGTAGTACGCGGCGGTGGAGCCCCAGTAGCCGTCGACGCCGGTCTTGTCCTTGATGGTGGCGGCGGCCGTCTTCAGCTCGGCCCAGGTCTTCGGCGCCTCGACGCCGGCCTTCGCGAAGAGTTCCTTGTTGTAGACGAAGGCGAGGGTGTCCGTGGTGAAGGGGACGCCGTAGACCTTGTCCTCGTAGGTGGCCTGCTCGATCAGGCTGGGCTGGAACTTCGCCTGGTCGGCGAGGGCCTCGGTGCCGTCGAGCGGGAGGAAGAAGCCCTTCTTGGCGAAGGCGGGGGTCCAGCCGACCTCGGAGCGCAGCACGTCGGGGGCGCCCTTGGAACCGGCGGCGGTGTCGAACTTGTTCTGCGCCTGGTCGAAGGGGACGTTGACGTACTTGACCTTGATGTCCTTGTGGGCGGCCTCGAACTCCTTGACCAGCTCCTGGTACGTCGGCGCCTCGTTGGTGGCGTTGGAGGTGTCCCACCAGGTGATGGTGACCGGGCCGTCCGCCGAGTCGCCGCTGTCGCTTCCGCCGCAGGCCGTCGCCGCGAGGGCGAGGGAGGCCGCCAGCGCGGTGGCCGCTATGCCACGCCGCATGAGTTCTCCTTGAGGGTGAAAGCCCGAGTGGCTCCAGGGGCGGTCCCGTCCACCGCTCCTGTCGACTTGCCGACCGCGTCGTTGCTGCCGCCGTCGGGCGTCGTGAACGTAACAGCGATGTAAGCGTTGCGAAAGACCTTGCAGAAAAAAAGTGCAAGACGGTTCGGAAGTTATCCAGGTGTGACCTCCCGTTGCCCCTCACGAGACCCACTCTTGCCGTTGCTGGTCAGGGGCGTACGGTGTTGTGCAAGACTCTGCAAGCTGTTGCCGAACCTTTCATGCAGCGACCGCTCACGACCTCAAGGGGACGCCATGCCGCAGCAACCCGCCCCAGGACGCGCAACCGCCCGCGCCCGGCGTCCGATTGGTGCGCAAGGCGGGATACGGCCGGTACAGTCCTCAGGCGTGACCACACGGCTTGCCGACATCGCAGCGCAGGCGGGGGTGAGCGAGGCGACCGTCAGCCGGGTCCTCAACGGGAAGCCGGGCGTCGCCGCCACCACCCGCCAGTCCGTGCTCGCCGCCCTCGACGTACTGGGCTACGAACGCCCCGTACGGCTGCGGCAGCGCAGCGCCGGACTGGTGGGCCTGATCACCCCGGAGCTGGAGAACCCGATCTTCCCGGCGCTGGCCCAGGTGATCGGCCAGGCGCTGACCCGGCAGGGCTACACCCCGGTGCTCGCCACCCAGACCCCCGGCGGCTCCACCGAGGACGAGCTGACCGAGATGCTGGTCGACCGCGGGGTGTCCGGCATCATCTATGTCTCCGGACTGCACGCCGACACCACCGCCGACATGCAGCGCTACGAGCAGCTTCGCGCGCAGGGCGTCCCCTATGTACTGGTCGACGGCTTCTCGCCGCGGGTGCAGGCGCCCTTCATCTCCCCCGACGACCGGGCGGCGATGACCCTGGCGGTCACCCACCTGGTGTCGCTGGGCCACACCCGGATCGGGCTGGCGCTCGGGCCGAAGCGGTTCGTGCCGGTGCAGCGGAAGATCGAGGGGTTCGTCCGGGCGATGAGCGAGCAGTTGGGGCTCGCCACGGGGACCGTCGAGGCCGAGCTGATCCAGCACTCGCTGTACACGCTGGAGGGCGGACAGGCCGCGGCCAGCGCGCTGATCGAGCGGGACTGCACGGCCGTGGTGTGCGCCAGCGACATGATGGCGCTGGGCGCGATCCGGGCCGCGCGGCAGAAGGGCCTGGAGGTGCCGGACGATGTCTCCGTGGTCGGGTTCGACGACTCACCGCTGATCGCGTTCACCGATCCGCCGCTCACCACCATCCGCAAGCCCGTCCCGGCGATGGGCCAGGCCGCGGTGCGCACGCTGCTGGAGGAGATCGGCGGGACGCCCGCGCCGCACAGCGAGTTCGTGTTCATGCCGGAGCTGGTGGTGCGGGGGTCGACGGCCTCGGCGCCCGGGGAGCGGGCGAGGGGCTGACCAGGGGCTGGTCAGCGCCGGATCAGGGGCTGGTCAGGGACCGTCCTGGGGCCGACCCGGACAGGCTGATCAGGGGGAATCTCGTCCCAGGGACGGAGGGGATGCGGCCCGAACCCGACCAGGGGATGATCGGACGAGGATGTCTTTTCTGGCAGACTCTGTGCCCATGGGTGAAACGACCGTGACGACGAGGGAAGACCGGACAGAGGTCTCTCCGCACCCCGTTGCGCACGACTCGCCCCGCGGGTTCCGGGAGCGGCTGCGGGGGGTTGTGCGGCGGTTGCGTGCCCCACGGCGGCCCCGGTTGTGGTTCGAGATTCTGCTGATCGCGGTGAGTTACTGGACGTACTCACTGATCCGTAACGCCGTGCCGGAGCAGAAGGCGCAGGCGCTGCGGAACGCGGACTGGATCTGGCGGGCCGAGCAGCAGCTCGGGATCGCGGTCGAGCAGTCCGTCAACCACGCCGTGAACTCGGTGACTTGGCTGATCGTCGGGATGAACTACTACTACGCCACGCTGCACTTCGTGGTCACGCTGGGTGTGCTGGTGTGGCTGTACCGGTGGCATCCCGGGCGGTACGCGGCGACCCGGACGGTGCTGTTCGCCACGACGGGTGTGGCGCTGGTCGGTTACTACCTGTATCCGCTCGCGCCGCCGCGGCTGATGAACGGCGTGGACTTCATCGACACCGTGCTGGTGCATCAGACCTGGGGGTCGATGGCGTCCGGTGATCTGAAGAACATGTCGAACCAGTACGCCGCGATGCCGTCCATGCATATCGGGTGGTCGGTGTGGTGTGGGCTGACGATCTTCGCGTTGGCTTCCGTGCCGTGGGTTCGGGTGCTGGGGCTTGTGTACCCGGTGTTGACTCTTGTGGTGATCGTCGCCACGGCCAATCACTTCTGGCTTGATGCGGTGGGGGGTGTGGCGTGTCTGGTGTTCGGGTTCGGGGTGGCTCGGGTGTGGTACGGGGCGCTTCCTTATCGGTTGCCTCAGGTGGTGCCTGAGGGGAAGGTTCTGCTTCCTAAGCAGGTGTAGTGGCCTGCGTTGCGTTGTTGGGTGCGGGTGGGTTGTGGCTGGTCGCGCAGTTCCCCGCGCCCCTGGGTTCTCCCGCTCCCCGTGATTTCTAGGGGCCCTTTGTTTGTGTGCTGTGCGCGGTTCCCCGCGCCCCTGGGGGGGGACAGTCCCCCGGCGGGTTTCTTAGGGTTCCGTTCCGTAGAAGATTGATTCCATTACTGTGCGGGCTTTTCTTGTGGTGCGGCGGTAGGCGTCCAGCATGTCGCCCGCGTGGCCGGAGGTGTAGCCGAGGTAGCGGCCCACGGCGGCCAGTTCCCGGGTGTCCGTCGGGAAGGTATCGCCCGCCCGGCCGCGGACCAGCATCACCGCGTTGCGGA
The DNA here is from genome assembly GCF_040652095.1 of Streptomyces sp. NPDC048290. NCBI lineage: Bacteria > Bacillati > Actinomycetota > Actinomycetes > Kitasatosporales > Streptomycetaceae > Streptomyces > Streptomyces sp. NPDC048290. The sequence continues at coordinate 14,159 of NZ_JBEZLM010000008.1, read as the reverse complement.
CGCGGGTGGCCAGGACCCAGGACTCGTCGAGGGTCATGGCGTCCTCGGGGCTGATCAGGGCGGCCTCGCGGGCGGCGGCGAGAGCCTCGCGAGTGCGGGTGGTGCGCAGGGACCGCTCATGCGCGCCGTGCCGCATCTGGAGGAGCTGGACGGTCCATTCGACGTCCGAGAGACCGCCGGGGCCCAGCTTGGTGTGCAGCTTGGGGTCGACGCCGCGCGGCATCCGCTCCGACTCCATACGGGCCTTCAGACGCCGTATCTCGCGGACGGCGTCCTCGGTGAGGCCCGCCTTCGGGTAGCGCAGGGGGTCGATCAGGGCGAGGAAGCGGGCGCCCAGGTCCGGGTCCCCGGCGACCTGTTCGGCGCGCAGCAGCGCCTGTGACTCCCACACCAGCGACCAGCGGCGGTAGTACGCCTCGTAGGACTTCAGGGTGCGGACCAGGGGGCCGGACTTGCCCTCCGGGCGCAGGTCGGCGTCGATCAGCAGGGGCGGGTCGGTGCTGGGGATCTGGAGCAGGCGGCGCATCTCGGCGACGACCTTGTTGGCGGCCCTGGCCGCCTCCTCCTCGCCGACCCCGTCGCGGGGCTCATGGACGAAGACGACATCGGCGTCCGAGCCGTAGCCCAGTTCGTGTCCGCCGAAGCGGCCCATGCCGATGACGGCGAAGCGGGTGGGGAGTTCGGCGCCCCAGTGCTGGCGGACGACCGCGCGCAAGGTGCCCGCCAGGGTGGCGGCGGTGAGGTCGGAGACGGCGGCGCCGACCCGGTCCACCAGGGCGCCCTGGTCGGCCTCGGCGGGCCGGGCCTCGGTGCCGTAGGAGCCGACGATGTCGGCGGCGGCCGTACGGAACAGTTCGCGGCGGCGGACGCCTCGGGCGACCGCGACCGCGTGTTCGGCGTTGTCGGCGCGGCTGACGGCGGCGATGATCTCCTGTTCCAGATGGGCGCGGGGGCGTGGGGCGAGTCCGGCGCCGTCACCGAGCAGGGCGACCGCCTCCGGGGCGCGCATCAGCAGGTCGGGGGCGAGGCGCCCGGCGGACAGGACCCGGGCCAGGTTCTCGGCGGCGGCGCCCTCGTCGCGCAGCAGCCGCAGATACCAGGGGGTCTTGCCAAGGGCGTCGGAGACCTTGCGGAAGTTGAGCAGGCCCGCGTCCGGGTCGGCGGAGTCGGCGAACCAGCCGAGCAGCACCGGCAGCAGGGTGCGCTGGATGGCGGCCTTGCGGGTGACGCCGGAGGCGAGCGCCTCCAGATGGCGCAGGGCGGCGGCGGGGTCGGCGTAGCCGAGGGCGACCAGGCGTTCGCGGGCCGCCGCGGTGCTGAGCCGGGCCTCGCCGGGGCCGAGTTGGGCGACCGCGTCGAGCAGCGGGCGGTAGAACAGCTTCTCGTGCAGCCGCCGGACGACGGCCGTGTGCCGCTTCCACTCCCGGTTCAGCGCGGCGACCGGGTCGGTGCGCAGCCCCAGCGAGCGGCCCAGACGGCGCTGGTCGGCCTCCTCGACCGGGACGAGATGGGTGCGGCGCAGCCGGTACAGCTGGATGCGGTGCTCCATGGAGCGCAGAAAGCGGTACGACTCGTCGAGCTGGACGGCGTCCGCCCGGCCGACATAGCCGCCGGCGGCCAGCGCCTGGAGGGCGTCGAGGGTGGTACCGGAGCGCAGGGTGGTGTCGGAGCGGCCGTGCACCAGTTGCAGCAGCTGGACGGCGAACTCGACGTCCCGCAGACCGCCGGGCCCGAGCTTCAGCTCGCGGTCGATCTCGTCGGCGGGGATGTTCTCCACCACCCGGCGGCGCATCTTCTGCACGTCGGTGACGAAGTTCTCCCGCTCGGCGGCCTGCCACACCAGCGGCTGGAGCGCCTCCACGTAGTCCGCGCCCAGCTCGATGTCCCCGGCCACCGGGCGGGCCTTCAGCAGTGCCTGGAACTCCCAGGTCTTGGCCCACCGCTGGTAGTAGACGAGATGGCTGCTGAGGGTGCGCACCAGGGGTCCGTTACGGCCCTCGGGGCGGAGATTGGCGTCCACCGGCCAGATCGAACCCTCGACGGTGGTCTCGGAGCAGATCCGCATCATGTGCGAGGCGAGCTTGGTGGCGGCCCGCAGCGCCTTGCCCTCGTCGGCGGTCCCGGCGGCCTCGCCGACGAAGATGACATCGACGTCGGAGACGTAGTTCAGCTCATGGCCGCCGCACTTGCCCATGGCGATCACCGCGAGCCGGCACAGCGCCGCGTCCTCGGGGGCGGCGGCGCGGGCCAGCGCGAGCGCGGCGCGCAGGGTGGCGGTGGCCAGGTCGGCGAGTTCGGCGGCGGTCTGCGCCAGATCGGTCGTGCCGCACACGTCCCGGGCGGCGAGGGAGAGCAGACAGCGCCGGTAGGCGACCCGCAGTGACACCGGGTCGGTGGCCTCGGCGAGCCCGCGCTCGAACTCGGCGACGCCCGGGTGCAGGTCCCGGGGTTCGTAGGTGACCAGTTCCTGCCAGTCGCCGGGGTGCCGGGCGAGATGGTCGGCGAGCGCCTCGGACGCGCCCAGCACCCCGAGCAGCCGGTCGCGCAGCGGTTTGGCGGCGATCAGGGTGTCCAGCAGTTCCCGGCGCCCGGCGGGCTCGGTCTGCGCCTCCAGCAGCCGGACCAGTCCGTGCAGGGCGAGATCGGGGTCGGCGGTGGCGCCGAGCGCCTCCAGCAGCACCGGGTCGTCGCGGACCGCCGCCAGCTCCGGGCCGTCGAGCAGCCGCTCCGCGGCGGAGGGGTCGGTGAAGCCGTGCCGCAGCAGCCGAGTGAAGGTACTGCTTCTGCGCCCCGGCGTCATCGTGCCCTCCCGTCCGGATCAACGTCCTCTGAGCCTAACCGGAGCGGGTACGGGAAGCGCCGATGAGTTCCGGCACGCTCCGGGGTCTGCCTGAGGGAGGGGGACAGGTCTCCTCCGGGACGGGGACGGGGGTCCCGTCCCGGAAGAGACCGCGCCCCCGACACCGACCCCGACCCCGGAGGCAGCCATGACCGACCGCACGCCCGAGACCAGGCTGGACGGCCGCTACAGCGACCCGACGGCCACCGCCGTGCCCTGGGCGGAGGCGGAACAGCGGCTGGCGGCGGCCGAGCTGTTCTGGATCTCGACGGTACGGCCCGACGGGCGCCCGCATGTGACCCCGCTCCCGGCGGTCTGGTCCGGCGGCGCCCTGCACTTCTGCACCGGCCCCGAGGAGCGCAAGGCCCGCAATCTCGCGAAGAACCCGCATGTCGTCCTCACCACGGGCGCGAACACCTGGGACCAGGGCTACGACCTGGTGTACGAGGGCGAGGCGGTCCGGGTCACCGACGAGGACTGGCTGCGTGAGCTGGCGGCGGCCTGGGAGGCCAAGTACGGCAGCTTCTGGCACTTCGAGGTGGCCGACGGGTGCTTCCACCACGGGCCGGGACACGCGTTCGTCTTCTCGGTGGCGCCGGGCACGGTTTTCGGCTTCGGTAAGGGGGAGCCGTTCAGCCAGACCCGCTGGCGGTTCGACTGATCCGTCCATCGACGGCCACGACCCGGAGGAAACGGCTGTGGAATACACCCTGGAAGTGATCCCCCTGCCCGTGAGCGACATCGACCGGGCGCGGGACTTCTACCGCGACAAGGTCGGCTTCCATGTCGACATCGACCAGGAGGTCATGCCGGGCATGAGGATCGTCCAGCTGACCCCGCCGGGCTCGGGCTGTTCGATCGCCCTGGGCGAGGCGATCTGGGAGTTCGCGGAGGGCCAGACCGCGCCCGCGCCGGGCTCGTACCAGGGTCTCCAGCTCTGCGTGGCCGACATCAAGGCGGCCCACGCGGAACTGGTCGCCCGGGGCCTGGAGGTCTCCGAGCCGGTGACGTACGCCCCTGACGACGGCGCCACGTTCATGTACTTCAAGGACCCGGACGGCAACGCCTGGTCCATCCAGGAGTACCGCCGCCGCGCCGCGGAACCCCTGCACACCCTCCTCACGGTCCAGGCAGCGGAGAGGGAGGGATAGGAGGCGTAGGGGTCGAGAGCTCTTGTCCTCCGGGGCTCGGGGGACCTCGTCGTTCTGAGGCACGGGAGCGGCGAGGGCCCTGTCTTTCCGAGGCGCGGGGGGACCTCGCCGTTCTGAGGCACAGGAGCGGCGAGGGCCTTGTCTTTTAGGGGCGCGGGGAACTGCGCGACCAGCCACGACGGCGAGCAACCCGCCAGACCACCCCGCGCCCCACCCCCTCAGGCGCCAGAAACGCCCTCACCCGAACAACCCGGCGTCACAGAACCGGCAGATTCTTGCGGAGCTCAAACGCCGTCACTTCGGACCGGTACTCGAACCACTCCTGCCGCTTGTTCCGCAGGAAGAAGTCGAACACATGCTCCCCCAACGTCTCGGCAACCAGATCGCTCCGCTCCATCAGCGACAACGCCTCGCCGAGATTCTGCGGCAACGGCTCGATCCCCATCGCCCGCCGCTCCGCGTCGGACAGCGCCCACACATCGTCCTCCGCCCCCGGCGGCAGCTCGTACCCCTCCTCGATCCCCTTCAGACCGGCGGCGAGCAGCACGGCGTACGCGAGATACGGATTCGCGCCGGTGTCGAGCGAGCGCACCTCGACCCGCGCCGACCCGGTCTTGCCCGGCTTGTACATGGGGACCCGCACCAGCGCGGAGCGGTTGTTGTGCCCCCAGCAGATGTACGACGGGGCCTCGCCCCCCGCGCCCGCGGTCCGCTCGGAGCCGCCCCAGATCCGCTTGTAGGAGTTGACCCACTGGTTGGTGACCGCGGAGATCTCCCCGGCGTGCCGCAGCAGCCCGGCGATGAAGGAGCGGCCGACCTTGGAGAGCTGGTACTCGGCGCCGGACTCGTAGAACGCGTTGCGGTCGCCCTCGAAGAGCGAGAGATGGGTGTGCATACCCGAGCCGGGGTGCTCGGAGAACGGCTTCGGCATGAACGTGGCCTGGAGGTTCTGCTCCAGCGCGACCTGCTTCATCACCAGCCGGAACGTCATCACGTTGTCCGCGGTGGACAGCGCGTCGGCGTAGCGCAGATCGATCTCCTGCTGGCCGGGGGCGCCCTCGTGGTGGGAGAACTCGACCGAGATGCCCATGGACTCCAGCATGGTGATCGCCTGGCGGCGGAAGTCCATGCCGACATTGGTGGGGGTGTGGTCGAAGTAGCCGGAGTTGTCGGCGGGGGTGGGCACCGAGCCGTCGACCGGCTTGTGCTTGAGCAGGAAGAACTCGATCTCGGGGTGGGTGTAGAAGGTGAAGCCGAGGTCGGAGGCGCGGGCCAGGGCGCGCTTGAGGACATAGCGCGGGTCGGCGAAGGACGGGGAGCCGTCGGGCATCAGGATGTCGCAGAACATCCGGGCCGTGCCGGGGGTCTCGGCGCGCCAGGGCAGCACCTGGAAGGTGGCGGGGTCCGGCTTGGCGATCATGTCGGACTCGTAGACCCGGGCGAAGCCCTCGATGGCGGAGCCGTCGAACCCGATCCCTTCATCGAACGCCTGTTCTAGCTCGGCGGGGGCCACGGCCACGGACTTGAGGAAGCCCAGAACGTCGGTGAACCACAGGCGCACGAACCGGATGTCGCGCTCCTCCAACGTACGGAGCACGAACTCCTGCTGCTTGTCCATCTTCCGCTTCCCCATCCTTGCTGGTCAGGCCATCCGCCCCGGGCGGACCGGAACAGGTGGTCGGGCACCTGAGCATCACACCACAACACCGTTTCCAGCGCGTTGCGGACCTCGATCGCCCCGCCGACCCGGGTCTGAACGCCATGAAGACGGCGCGTACCGCGCTCTGCCGCCCATCTTGCCTCCTCGCCCCGGCATCCGTAATGGTCCGCCGGGCGGGTGCGGTACGGCCGTCCCGGGAATCCCACTACGATCAGTTGACCCGACCGTCGTTCTTTCCCGCACCACCTCCCAGAAGGGCACCCCCCATGGGCTCGGCCAAGAACAGAGACAGCGCGGCGCGCAAGGCCCGGATAGAGGAGCTGCGCCGGGCGGAGCGCGCCCGCGAGCGGCGCACCCGCGTCCTGACCGTCACCGCGAGTGTGGTGGTCGTGGCCGCGCTGGTGGTGGGCGGTGTGGTGCTGGTGCGGTCGCAGTCCGACGACTCCGCGGACACGGCGAGCGACGCCAAGAACGCCGGGGCGTTCGTCGCCGACGCGGACGGCGTCCAGAAGTGGGACACCAAGCTCACCCAGAACCATGTCTCCGGGGACGTGGACTACCCGATGGAGCCGCCGGTCGGCGGTGACCACAACCAGGTCTGGATGAACTGCAACGGGGACGTCTACGAGAAGGAGATCCCCAAGGTCAACGCCGTGCACTCGCTGGAGCACGGGGCGGTCTGGGTGACGTACACCAGCAAGGCGCCCAAGGCGGACGTGGCGGCGCTGGCGGCGAAGGTCAAGGCCACGCCGTACACGCTGATGAGCCCGGCCGAGGAGCAGGCCGCGCCGATCATGCTGAGCGCCTGGGGGTACCAGCGGACGGTGACCGGGGCGGACGACCCGAAGCTGGCCGCGTTCCTGGAGAAGTTCGTGCAGGGCGAGCAGACGCCGGAGCCGGGCGCCGCCTGCACCGGCGGGCTGCCCCAGTGAGGCGGCGGTGATGAAGCGGGCACAGGCGGGCTGGATCGCCGGGACGGTCACCGCGGCGCTGGTCGCGGCCGGGGCGATCACCTACGCGGTCGCCGGGGACGACAACCCGGGCGTCGAGTCGCCGGCCGCGGACTCGGCGGACGCCGGGTTCGCCCGGGACATGGCGGTCCACCACCAGCAGGCGGTGGAGATGTCGTACATCGTGCGCGACCGCACCGACGACGAGGATGTACGGCGGCTCGCCTACGACATCGCGCAGACCCAGGCCAACCAGCGGGGCATGATGCTGGGCTGGCTGGATCTGTGGGGGCTGCCGAAGGTGTCCGCCGACCCGCCGATGACCTGGATGGACATGGGGTCCATGCCGAGTGCGGGCGAGGGCTCGCTGATGCCGGGCATGGCCACGAACGAGCAGATGGCGAAGCTCGGGCGGCTGAACGGCGTCCAGGCCGAGATCTTCTATCTCCAGCTGATGACCGAGCACCACCAGGGCGGTATCCACATGGCCGAGGGCTGTGTGTCGCGGTGTGTGGTGGGCGCGGAGAAGCGGCTGGCGCAGGGCATGGTCCAGGGGCAGCAGTCGGAGATCGACCTGATGGCGGACATGCTGCGGGAGCGGGGCGCGGAGGCCGACCTGTCCTAAACACTCCGGGCGGCTTCAGTGGGGGCGCTTCGGGGTGGCGTGGGGTGGCACACACCCTGCGCACCCCCCATCGCGTCGCTTTGACGATTACACTGAGGTCCGTGCCTCAACTACGCCTCGCGATGAACCAGATCGACGCCCGGGTCGGCGACCTCGCCGGGAACACCGACCGCATCCTGGAGTGGACCCGGCACGCGGCCGGGCAGGGAGCGCATCTCGTGGCGTTCCCGGAGATGTCGCTGACCGGGTATCCCGTGGAGGACCTGGCGCTGCGCTCCTCCTTCGTCGAGGCGTCGCGCGCGGCGCTGCGGGAGCTGGCGGCGCGGCTCGCCGCCGAGGATCTGGGCGGGCTGCCGGTGGTGGTCGGCTACCTCGACCGCTCGGAGACCGCCCAGCCGAAGTACGGCCAGCCCGCCGGTGCCCCGCAGGACGCGGCGGCGGTGCTGTACGGCGGTGAGGTGGTCCTCGCCTTCGCCAAGCACCACCTGCCGAACTACGGCGTCTTCGACGAGTTCCGCTACTTCGTGCCGGGCGACACCATGCCGGTGCTGCGGGTGCACGGCGTGGACGTGGCCCTCGCGATCTGCGAGGACCTCTGGCAGGACGGCGGACGGGTGCCCGCGGCGCGCTCGGCGGGCGCGGGCCTGCTCGTCTCGATCAACGCCTCCCCCTATGAGGTGGACAAGGACGACACCCGCCTTGAGCTGGTCCGCAAGCGCGCCCAGGAGGCGGGCTGTGTCACCGCGTACGTGGCGATGATGGGCGGGCAGGACGAGCTGGTCTACGACGGCGACTCGATCGTGGTCGACGCGGGCGGCGAGGTGATCGCGCGGGCCCCGCAGTTCGCCGAGGCGTGCATGTTGCTGGACCTGGACCTGCCCGCGGCGCGCGCCGACGCGCCCGAGGGCGTGGTGGACGACGGGCTGCGGATCGAGCGGGTGGTGCTCTCCGAGGACCCGGTCCCGGCGTACGAGCCGGTCCACACCGGGGGGTACGCGGAGCGGCTGGACGACGCCGAGGAGGTGTACTCGGCGCTGGTCGTGGGGCTGCGCGCGTATGTCGCGAAGAACGGCTTCCGGTCGGTGCTGATCGGGCTGTCCGGCGGGATCGACTCGGCGCTGGTCGCGGCGATCGCGTGCGACGCGGTGGGGGCGGAGCAGGTGTACGGGGTGTCCATGCCGTCGATGTACTCCTCCGACCACTCCAAGGGGGACGCGGCGGAGCTGGCGCGGCGGACGGGGCTGAACTTCCGTACGGTGTCGATCGAGCCGATGTTCGATGCGTACATGTCCGCGCTGGGGCTGACCGGGCTGGCCGAGGAGAACCTCCAGTCGCGGCTGCGCGGGACCACGCTGATGGCGATCTCCAACCAGGAGGGGCACCTCGTGCTGGCGCCGGGGAACAAGTCGGAGCTGGCGGTGGGGTACTCGACGCTGTACGGGGACTCGGTGGGGGCGTACGGGCCGATCAAGGACCTGTACAAGACGGCGGTCTTCCGGCTCGCGGAGTGGCGCAACCGGGCGGCGGTGGAGCGGGGGCAGACGCCGCCGATTCCGGAGAACTCGATCTCGAAGCCGCCGAGCGCGGAGCTTCGGCCGGGGCAGGTGGACACGGATTCCCTGCCGGACTACTCCGTGCTGGACGGGATCCTCGAGCTGTATGTGGACCGGGACGCCGGGGCCGATGTGATCGTGGGGGCGGGGTATGAGGCGGGGCTGGTGACGAAGACGCTGCGGATGGTGGATACGGCGGAGTACAAGCGGCGGCAGTATCCGCCGGGGACGAAGATCTCGCCCAAGGGGTTCGGGAAGGACCGGCGGCTTCCGATCACGAACGGGTGGCGGGAGACGGCGTAGGGGGACCGGGGGTGCCGCCGCCGTTTCCGGGTGCGGGCCGGTGGTCGCTTTTCGCGCAGTTCCTCCCCCCGGGGGGTACCCCCAGCGCCCCTACGGACCAGTCCCCCGGGTCACGACCCGGTGGACAGGTCCACCCGCGCGGCTACCGGGAGGTGGTCGCTGCTGGTCTGTGGGAGGGTCCAGGAGCTGATCGGTTCGACGTCCCTGACCAGGATCTGGTCGATCCGGGCCATCGGGAACGCGGCCGGCCAGCTGAACCCGAACCCGTCCCCCACCGCGCCCTGCGTGGACCGCAACTGCGCGGTGACGGCGTTCAGCGCCCGGTCGTTCATGGTGCCGTTGAGGTCGCCGAGCAGCACGACCCGCTGGATCTTCTCGGCGGAGATGGCCTCGCCCAGGGCGTCGGCGCTGGTGTCGCGCTGACGGGCGGTGAACCCGGCCTCCAGCTTGACCCGGACGGACGGCAGATGGGCGACGTAGACGGCGAGTTGCCCGCCCGGCGCGGCGACCGTGGCCCGCATGGCGCGGGTCCAGCCCAGCCCTATGTCCACCGGCCGGGCGCCGGACAGCGGGTACTTGCTCCACAGCCCGACCGTGCCCTGCACCGAGTGGTACTCGTACGTCTCGCCGAGCGCGTTCTCGTAGACGGGGACGGCGTCCGTGGTCAGCTCCTCCAGGGCGACCACGTCGGCACCGGAGGCGGCCACGTCCCGGGCGGTGCTGAACGCGTCCGGGTTCTGGGCGTTGACGTTGTGGGTGACGAGCGTCAGATCGCCGCCGGTGGCGGACTTGTCGGTGAGCAGCCCGCCGAAGAGGTTCAACCAGACGACCGCCGGGACCAGTACGGCGATCAGCGCCGTGGCCGAGCGGCGGACGAGGGCGAGCACCAGCAGCACGGGTACGCCGACGCCCAGCCAGGGCAGGAACGTCTCGATCAGACTGCCGAGGTTGCCGACCCGGTTGGGGATCCGCGCGTGCACCGCCATCACCAGGGCGATCAGCACCGCGAACACGGCGAGGACGATGCCCCGCCGCCACACCTTGCGGCCGTCGCGCCAGCCGTCGAACAGACGCTGGAGCCGAGTTCTGCGCTGCTCGGGGCCCGAGCCGTCACCGTCCGCCGTCTCCGTCACATACGCCTGCTGCGCCATACTGTCGCCTCGCTACCTGCCGTGCACACCGTCATCTCCCCGTGTCCTGAAAGACACTAGGCGATGATCGGCCCTGAGCCCGCCGTCCCGCGACGGCCGTATGGGCACGATGACGCACAAGCGTCGGTCCCGCGTTCCGGCGCTCCGCCCGAATCATGTGCTCTGTGACGAAACGCTCACATGGCGATGCCCGAAACGTCGGTGTTCCGGGGGCCGGTACGGAGGGGCGCGGTCAGTCCGTCGCCGGGGCGGACGGCCGCAATCCGGCCAGAAGTGTGTCCACTATCTCCTCGGCGAGCCGTTCGGGCAGTTCCCCGTCGGGGTGCATCACCGCGCGCACCAGCATGGGGCCCATGATCAGATCGCCGAGGAGGTCCAGATCGACATCGCGGCGGAGTTCGCCGTCGCGCTGGCCCCGGCGCAGCACCTCGTGGGTGAGGTCGCGCCGGGGTGCCACGACCGCGCTGTGGTACTCCTCCCACAGCCGCGGGCTGGTCTTCATCTGGGCGTGGACGTTGTGCAGGATCGCCGAGCTGCGGTTGGCCAGTCCGCGGCGGCGCAGCGCCTCCAGCAGCGCCACGAGGTCGTCGCGCATGGAGGTGCCGGGCAGCGGGGGCTCGGCGGGCTCGGCGGCCCGCACCACGTCGACGAACAGCTCCTCCTTGCCGCTCCAGCGGCGGTAGATGGCCGCCTTGCCGACGCCCGCGGTGCGGGCGATCCGCTCGATGGACAGTTCGGCGAGCGGGACGCCGTCCTCCAGGAGTTTCATGGCGCCCTCCAGGATGGCGCGTTCCACGGCCTCGCTGCGGGGGCGTCCCTTGGGAGCGCCGCCGCCGGGGGTCGGCCGGTCGCCTGCGAGGCTGCTCACATCACTCCGTTCTCCGGGTTCTCCGGGCCGCGTCCGCGTCGATGTCGATGAGGTGCGGTGCGGTGCCGCGCGTCCCGTGGGTCCGCGGTGATTGTCCTATGCCGCGTCCCCCGGTGGTGTCCCGTCCTCCGTTTCCTCACTCTCCGGCCGCCACCAGCTCCGTCTCCTTGTCCTGCTGCCGGGCGGGCGTGCCGCGGCCCGGCAGGCACAGGGCCACCACCAGGGCACCGACCAGGGCCACGCCCGCGCCGCACAGCGCGGTGAGGTGCATGGCGTGCAGGAAGGCGTCGTTGGCGGGGGTGATCAGGGCGTCGCCCCGGGGGCCGAGCCGGGCGGCGACGGCGAGCGTGGCCTCGATGGACTCCCCGGCGGTGTGCCGCAGTCCGGCCGGGAGGGCGGTGAGGGAGTCCTCGATGCTGCTGCGGTAGGCGGTGGACAGCACCGAGCCGAGCACGGCGATCCCGAGCGCGCCGCCGACCTGGCGGAAGGTGTTGCTGAGCGCGGAGGCGGAGCCCGCCTTCTCGCGGGGCAGGGCCTGCATGATGACGACGCTGATCGGGGTCATGATGTGCGCCATGCCGGTGCCCATGAGGAAGAAGACGACCTCCAGGACCCAGATCGGCGTGTCGGCGTCCAGGGTGGCGAACGCGCCGAGCATCGCGGCGATCAGCAGCATGGCGCCGGTGGTGGTGGCGCGGATGCCGATCCGGTCCACGACCAGCCGGGCGCGCGGGGCGAAGAGCAGTTGGGCGACGGCGAGCGGGAGCAGCAGCAGTCCGGTCTCCAGCGGGGAGTAGCCGCGCACGCTCTGGGTGTAGAAGACCGAGAAGAAGGTCACGCCCATCAGCGCGAAGAAGACCAGCGCGATGACCGCGATGGCGGCCGAGAACACCTTGTTCCTGAAGTAGCCGATGTCGATGGACGGATGGTCGCTGCGCTTCTCGAACAGTACGAAGAGGACGAGGACGGCGAGTCCGGCGCCGACGGTGGCGAGCACGGTGGGATCGGTGAAGTCGGCGAGTTCGCCGCCCCGGATGATGCCGTAGACCAGCAGGACCAGGCCGACGACGGACAGGCCGACGCCGATGGGGTCGACGCGGCCCGGCTTCGGGTCGCGGGAGTCGGGGACCAGCCAGAGCATCAGGACGACGGCGAGGATCACGATCGGGACGTTCACCAGGAAGACCGAGCCCCACCAGAAGTGGTCCAGGAGCACTCCGCCGGTGATCGGGCCGATGGCGATGGCCAGACCGACCCCGCCCGCCCAGATGCCGATGGCCTTGGGCTGCTCGTCCCGCTCGAAGACGTTCATCAGCACGGCGAGGGTGGCCGGCATCACGAAGGCGGCGCCGAGTCCCATCAGCGCGCGGAAGCCGATCAGTTCGCCCGGCGAACCGGCGGTGGCGGCCAGCGCCGAACCTATGCCGAACACCGCGAGCCCGCCCAGCAGCACCTTCTTACGGCCCAGCCGGTCGCCGAGCAGCCCGGCGGAGAACAGCAGTCCCGCGAAGACCAGGGTGTAGGCGTTGATCGCCCACTCCAGTTCGCTCTGGGTGGCACCGAGTCCGGTCGGGGCGGGCGTCGAGATGGTCTTGACGGCGACATTGAGGATCGAGTTGTCCAGCACCACGATCAGCAGGCTCAGCATGAGCACGGCCAGAATCGCCCAGCGGCGCCGGTGCACCTCGGCCGGGACGCGCGAGGCGGGGAGCGCGGGAGTAGTCATGGGGGCGAGCGTAGGCGCTTTACGATACGAGACCGTGCCGTATCGTAAATCTTTTACCGGGTTCTTACGTCGGGCTCCGGGGCGGGACGTGACGAGGGTCCCCTGGTCCTCCCGGGGTCGAGGTGCCACCATGGAGGGGATATCCCGGGACGCCGTAAGGGCGCCTGGAGATGACTTGAAGGAGCCGTTGACATGACGCAGCTCTCGGCTGCCCGTGCCGCCTCCTCCGACGGCAGCAAAGCGCTGTACGGAGGCAAGAGCACCCGGCGCATCACCGTCCGTGACATCGCGCTCGCCAAGGAGCGCGGCGAGAAGTGGCCCATGCTGACCGCCTACGACGCGATGACCGCGTCCGTCTTCGACGAGGCGGGCATCCCGGTGCTCCTCGTCGGCGACTCGGCGGGCAACTGCCACCTCGGCTACGAGACGACGGTGCCCGTCACCCTCGACGAGATGACCATGCTGTCCGCCGCCGTGGTGCGCGGCACCGGACGCGCCCTGATCGTGGGCGACCTGCCCTTCGGCTCCTACCAGGAGGGTCCGGTGCAGGCGCTGCGCTCGGCTACCCGGCTGGTCAAGGAGGCCGGGGTCGGCGCGGTCAAGCTGGAGGGCGGTGAGCGCTCGCACCGGCAGATCGAGCTGCTGGTGGAGTCCGGGATCCCGGTGATGGCCCACATCGGCCTCACCCCGCAGTCCGTGAACGCCATGGGCTACCGGGTGCAGGGGCGCGGCGAGGAGGCGGCGGCCCAACTGCTGCGGGACGCCAAGGCCGTGCAGGACGCGGGCGCGTTCGCGGTGGTGCTGGAGCTGGTTCCGGCGGAGCTGGCCGCGGAGGTGACACGGACGCTCCAGATCCCCACGGTCGGGATCGGCGCGGGGCCGGACACGGACGCGCAGGTACTGGTGTGGACGGACATGCTGGGACTGACGGGCGGCCGGGTCCCGAAGTTCGTCAAGCAGTACGCGGCCCTCCGGGATGTCGTCGGGGGTGCGGCGAGGGCGTTCGCGGAGGATGTCGTCGGCGGGACGTTCCCCTCCGGGGAGCACTCGGTTCACTGAGCCCGGCCCGCGCTCCAACTGACCATTTTCCGCACCACCCCCACGGACGGCCCGCCGATCATCCCCCGTCGGCGGGCCGTCCGCCTCTTTTTTTTGGGGGGGGCAGAGGTGTGTGGGTGAGTGCGGGTGCATCGTGGCTGGTCGCGCAGTTCCCCGCACCCCTAAAAGAAGGGCATCGGCGCCGACGTGCTTTTCAGGGGCGCTGGGTCAAGGAGTAGCGCCCGGCCCCCTGTCGTCCCGTAGACCCTCCTCTCATCCGGCACACCCCGCCCAC